>DATLAK010000179.1 GCA_035527535.1 Armatimonadota bacterium | reverse complement strand
TAGGGGCAAGGCATGCCTTGCCCCTACGAGGTCGTGCCCGGCGCGTCGCCCAACCATCCCCACTGGAATCGGTCACATCCGGCGCGGCTGCGAGTGGCCCACGGCGGGATGAACATCGAACAGGACTTCTGGCGGATGTTGCCGAACGACAAGCCGGACCGCAATCACATACGCCAGCACGGCGGGGGAGGAAACGTGCGATGCGCGGATGCTTGTGCGCCGGGTTCAGTGTAGTTCTGATGTTGGCCCTCACAGGCGGGGCGCATGCCCTGCAACTACGTTCCGGGGATACCATCGTCGTCGAGAAGGGCGTGACGATTGACGATGACCTGGTGGTGGCGGGCCAAGATGTAAGGATTGAGGGCACGGTCAACGGCAACCTGGTGGTGGCAGCGCAGACGCTCTCGATCCCTGGCGAGGTGGGCGGCAGTGTGGTTGCGATCGGGCAGAAGGTGTCCTGCTCGGGCCCGGTTGGCGGGAGTTTCCAGGGCGCGGGGCAGATGGTCACCCTCGATTCCTCGGTACGCCACAACTTCATAGCCGCCGGGCAGCGGGTCGTCCTGGGCGATAACGCAGTGGTGCGCCGCGACGCGCTGGCGGCGTGCAAGTCCCTGGCGACTTCAGGGGTGATCGGCGGCAACCTCAAGGCCGCGGGGGGGACCGCCACCGTGGCTGGGGGCGTCGGTGACAACGCATACCTGTGGGTCGAACGATTGCGCCTGGCTGAGGGCGCCAAGATCATGGGGAACCTGGTCTACGAGAGCGCGCGGCCCGCAATCGTGGCCACTGGCGCCAAGGTCATGGGAGACGTCGTTCATCGCTTGCCGCGACCGCGCCTGCGGACCCCGCGCCAGCCGGCGTCACCGTGGATCTGGCGATCTATCACGCTCGTATGGCTGGTGCTCTTCACCCTGGGGTTGACCGCCCTCCTGCCGCGTCATATGCACCACGCCGCCGATCGCATCCGGAGTTCCCCGCTGTGGAGTCTGCTCGTCGGCTTCCTGGCGATAGTCATCGGGCCGCTCGTGGTCTTGGTGCTGCTGGGCCCGGTGCTGCCTGCGGCGCTGATCGTGGCCGGAATCTGGGTTGCGTTTCTGTACACGGCAAAGGCAGTGTTCGGCGTGTTCCTGGGCTCGTGGCTGTTCAGGGGGTTCGCGGGGCGCGAGGTGGTTCGGCCGGTTATCGCCGGACTGGTCGGGGTCGTGATTCTGTGGGCGCTCATGCTGGCGCCGTATTTCGGGTTCATCTTGCGGATGGCAGTGACTCTCCTCGGCTTCGGGGCGATCACCATGTTCGTCGGCAGCCGCATCGCGGCAGGCTACCGGCGGGACGACCAGTCGCGCGCCGCCGGCTCCGGGACGTAGCGCGAATGGCGATCGTCGTGAGACGCTCTGTTGCAAACATATGGTTGCTGCATTGACGGCCTGGGCGCGCCCGCTCCAGATGGAAGGCCGCCGTCTCGGCATCCGAATCACCGACGGCCAGCTAAGGGCCTTCGATGCATACCTTCGAGCCCTATTGGAATCGAACCGTCGCGTCAACCTGACCTCTATCACCGACCCGCAGCAGGTTGCGACCACGCACTTCCTCGATTCTCTCACCTGCCTGCTCGCGGCTCCCTTTCCGCACGCCGCAGCCGTCGCGGACGTCGGCTCCGGAGCCGGCCTGCCCGGCATTCCGCTTGCCATCGCCAGGCCCGATCTCCGCGTGACGCTGATCGAGTCCACGGGAAAGAAGTGCCGCTTCCTCGAGCGCGTTGTTGGCATCCTCGGTCTCGGCAAGGCCGGGGTCGCGTGCGCGCGGGCGGAGGCCGTCGGACATGACCCCGAGCACCGGGAATCATATGACGTCGTCGTCGCGCGGGCGCTGGCGGAGGCGGCGGTGGCGGCTGAACTGTGCCTCCCGCTGGCGAAGGTTGGCGGGGCGGTGATGCTCATGAAGGGGCCGCACGCGGCGGAGGAGATTGACCGGGCGGGAGCGGCCATTTCGATCCTGGGTGGCGAGGTGGAGGCGGCGCGGAGGTTCACCATCAATGCTCCCGGGGAGGCGCTCTCGCGGACGATCATTGTTGTGCGCAAGAACCGGCCGACGCCGGATGCTTACCCCCGCGCGCCGGGCAGGCCGGGGAAACGCCCTCTGGGCATTGACACGCGCAGACGCGAAGGATAGAATACCCGCAGGTTCCCGCGCGGGGCGGTCCGTTGTCTTGACGGTTGAGCGTCATTGTGCAGTGTGCCGGCGCTTGGCCCCGCGCCGCGCGGGATCGGCACTTGGAGTCTGCAGCGGATGGCGACGGCTCAGGTAACGGCTATCCTCAACCAGAAGGGGGGCGTAGGCAAGACCACTACCGCCATCAACCTCGGCGCCTGTCTGGCAGCCGCCGGCAGGCGAGTGCTGGTGGTGGATATGGATCCCCAGGCCAACTGCACGAGCGGCCTGGGGATGGGGAGCGCTGACGGCAAGACGATTTATGACGTGCTGGTTGACGGAGTGGACATGGCGGAGGCGGTGCGGCCGACCCGGGTGGAGGGCCTGGCGGCGGTGCCGTCAACTATAGACCTGGCCGGGGCCGAGGTCGAACTGGTGACGGCGATCGCGAGGGAATCGCGCTTGCGCGAGGCATTGCGGGGGGTGAGCGACCGCTTCGACTACATCCTGCTGGACACGCCGCCGTCACTTGGGCTGCTGACGGTTAACTGCCTGACAGGGGCGCGGTGGGTGCTGATACCCATCCAGTGTGAATACTACGCGCTGGAGGGGCTGGCGCAATTGGGGCGGACGGTGGGGCTGGTGGAAAAGCACCTGAACCCCGGGCTGCGGCTGATGGGGGTGGTGCTGACGATGTTCGACGGGCGCACGAAGCTTTCGCGGGAGGTGGCAGAGCGGGTGCGAGAGCGGTTTGGGGCGCGGGTGTTCGAGGCGGTGATTCCGCGGTCGGTGCGGCTGTCCGAGTCGCCCAGCTACGGACAGCCGATCATCGTGTACGATCCGAGATCGAAGGGTGCCGAGGCTTACACAGAACTTGCGAAGGAAGTGATGAGGATTGGAGACGAAACACAGGGGACTGGGGTCGCTGATCCCGCAGATTGACGAAGCGTGGCCGGAGGCGGCGGAGGGAGTGCAGCAGGCCCGGGTGGACGACATCGCGCCAAACCCGTACCAGCCGCGTCAGCAGTACGATCCGGAGAAGATGGCGGAGCTGGCGGAATCGGTGCGGGAGCATGGAGTGATTCAGCCGCTGGTGGCGCGCAGGTGCGCGACTGGATATGAGCTCATAGCGGGGGAGCGGCGGCTGCAGGCGGCGCGGCAGGCTGGTTTGGTGCAGGTGCCGGTGGTGGTGCGGGAGTGCGGCGACCGGCAGATGCTGGAGTTGGCGCTGGTGGAGAACCTCCAGCGCGAGGACATCAACTGCGTGGAGGCGGGGAGAGCGTTCCAGCGGTTGATGGATGATTTTGGGTTGACACAGGAGCAGGTGGCTGAGCGCGTGGGAAAGAGCCGGTCAGCGGTGGCGAACACGCTGCGGCTGTTGGGGCTCCCGGAGGAGGTGCTGGATAGCCTGGGTGGGGGGCGAATCACTGAGGGTCATGGTCGGGCGCTACTCGCGTTTGGTGACGAGGAGACGATGGTCGTTGTCTGCCGCCGCATCGAGCGCGATGGGATGTCAGTCCGCCAGGTGGAGAGCCTCGCGCAGCGCGCAAAGGCGGCGCCCGTTGTTTCACGTGAAACGAATCACAGAGAGCAGGCACTTGACGCAAACCTCCGTTTGCTACAGGACCGTCTGCGCCACGCCCTGGAGACCAAGGTCACGCTCAAACCTCGTGGCGATGGCGGATCCATCGAGATCGAGTACTACTCGGACGAGGACCTCGACCGCATCGCCGCTCAAGTTCTGGGCGAAGAGGTATGCCAACCGGACGAACTGTCGTCATAGCGTTACATGGCGGGTCGCTGATAGCACATCGATGTATAGCCATGGCTACAGCCGTAGTGGGTCTTAAGCACATCGGTGACATAGAAGAGATGTTTCCACTGAGGGGTCGTTATCCCCATCGGCTCGGGGCATGTGAGGAGGCGAATAGGATTGGATAAGTCAACCTGGAGAACCAAAGTCGGCCTGGCGGAAATGCTCAAGGGCGGCGTCATCATGGACGTCACCAATGCCGAGCAGGCCAAAATCGCCGAGGAGGCGGGCGCGGTCGCGGTCATGGCCCTGGAACGCGTCCCGGCGGACATCCGCGCTCAGGGCGGGGTCGCGCGCATGGCCGACCCCGAGAAGATCAAGGACATCATGGCAACGGTCACCATCCCGGTCATGGCCAAGTGCCGCATCGGGCACTTCACGGAGGCGCGGGTGCTGGAGGCGCTGGGGGTGGACTTCGTTGACGAGAGCGAGGTGCTCACCCCCGCCGACGAGCAGTTCCACGTCGAGAAGCACCAGTTCCGCGTGCCCTTCGTGTGCGGCTGCCGCGACCTCGGCGAGGCGCTGCGCCGCATCGGCGAGGGCGCGGCCATGATCCGCACCAAGGGCGAGGCCGGCAGCGGCAATGTCGTCGAGGCGGTGCGCCACATGCGCCTGGTGATGACCGGGGTCCGACGCCTGACGACTCTGCGCCCCGAGGAGCTGATGACCGAGGCGAAAAACCTGGGCGCACCCTACGACCTGGTGGCCGAAATCGCCGGCACCGGCAAGCTCCCCGTGCCCAATTTCGCCGCCGGCGGCATCGCCACCCCCGCCGACGCCGCCCTGATGATGCATCTGGGCGCGGAGGCGGTGTTCGTCGGCTCCGGCATCTTCAAGTCCAAGGACCCCAAGTCCCGCGCGCGCGCCATCGTGGACGCCACCGCGCACTACGACGACCCCAAGCTGATCGCGGACGCCTGCGCCGGTCTGGGCGAGGCGATGCCGGGGCTGGAGATGAGCAAGCTCGCCGAGGGCGACCTGCTCCAGACAAGGGGCTGGTAGGTTGAGAATCGGCGTCTTGGCCCTGCAGGGGGCGGTGGGGGCGCACGTCGAGTGCCTGCGGCGCCTCGGCGTCGAGCCGCGGGAGGTGCGGACGCCCAGCGAGCTCGAGGGGTGCGCGGGCATCATCCTGCCGGGGGGCGAGAGCACGACCCTGGGCAAGCTGATGGCGCGCATCGGGCTGGACGCGGCGCTGCGCGAGTTCGCGACGGCGGAGGCGCCGATGCTGGGCACCTGCGCGGGGATGATCCTGATGGCGCGCGAGCTCGACGGCGATGAGCAGCCGCTGCTGGGGCTAATGAACATCGTGGTGCGGCGCAACGCCTTCGGCCGCCAGGTGGACAGCTTCGAGCACGATCTCGAGGTGGCGGGGCTGAACGGCGAGAAGTTCCGCGGGGTGTTCATCCGCGCGCCCTACGTGTGCGCGGTGGGCGAGGAGGTGGCGGTCATGGCCCGGGTCGAGAATCATCCGGTGCTGGTGCGCCAGGGCAAGCTGCTGGCGGCCGCCTTCCATCCCGAGCTGACCGACGACCTGCGGGTGCACCGGCTGTTGGTGGAGATGGCGGAACGGAGCAGCTAACCGCCGATTCACGCCGATGGACGCCGATGGGAGGAATGCGGCCCGATTGGACGGTCGCGCAAGCGCGCGTTGCTTCGCGGGGAGGCCGGCGGAGGAGCGAGATGCGGATTGAATACGATTCCGAGGTAGATGCTCTGTATATCCAGTTCCGCCCGGCGGCGCCCGGCACGGTGGAGAACCGGCGCGTTTCCGAGGATGTCACCGCTGACTACGGCCTCGACGGGAAGATCGTGGGGTTGGAGATTCTGGACGCGAGCGCCGTACTAGGCGAGGACGCGGGGCGCGTAGTCGTCGAGGTGGCGGGCGGCAAGATGGGCGTGGGCGCGGGCTAGCGCTCTTGCCGCGTCATGAGAAGGGCTTGCGGGGGACATGCTCAGGTGTCTTCGGTTTTCTCCAAGCCACTCGCAGAGATAACGCTTGAAGACCTGAATGGTCTGATAGAGGTCGAGGAATCGGATCGGCTCGACTTCAAGGGCAAGGCCTATCGGCACGACGACGAAGAGACCCGCGAGATGCTCCGGGACATCACGGCGTTAGCAAACGCCGTAGGTGGGCACTTGCTCATCGGGATTGAGGAGGACGGCGAGGACAAGGCCGCGCGGATCGTGGGCATCGCTAACGCCGAGGAAGAAGCGGCTCGCATGATGTCCTGCTGCCTGGCCAGCATTGGAGAGCGAATCCTCGGACTCAATTTCGCGGTGGTCCCCGCGACTGAAGGCAAGCAGGTGATTGTCTGGTTTGTCCCCAGGAGCACCCGCGCGCCACACATGATTACCTTCAAGGGCCTGTACCAATGCTGGAGGAGACAGGGCCGCCAGAAGCATAAGATGAGCATCGATGAGATACGGGAGGCATGCACCCGCACAGAGAACATCCGCCGCAGCCTTGAGGACTTCCTGGCGGAGCGGCGCGGCAAGATCATGGCGCAGATCGGAGATCAGCCACACCTCGTAGTGACGGCAACGCCGCTGATTGTCAAGGACGAAATCATAGACACCGCCTACCCGGCGGTGAGGAACTTGATGACCGGACCGGGACCGCTGGACCCTCTTGGAGATGATTGGACGATATGGTTCGAGGCGCAACACGTGCTGCCTTCCCTATATGGGTTGGTGGCTGAGTGCGAAGGCTGGCATAGGCTGGACGTGTTCCGCAACGGTCATGCAGAGTTCCGCGCCCGCATCTCCCGTGAGACCCGCTTCCTGGACAAGATGACTGGAGAGGACGAGCGAGAGTACACAACCATCAACCGCTGGCCACTCGTCCGATATCCGGCCAGCTTCTTGCGCTTCGTTGGGGCGCTCGCCGACCATGCGGGGTTAACGGAGCCCATCGTCGTCGGACTGAGCATATTCAATGCGCGGGGCCTACGGCTGCAGAACGGACGCCCAGACAGCGGCCGAAGGATGACGCCGCCGCATCGCCGTCGCTTCACTGCGTGGGAGCACGAACAGCATCTTGAGATTCCGCCGATGCAGTTCCCTTATCCGCTGCAAGTGGGCGCGGCCGCGAAGACCTTGTCCGATAGGCTCTGGATGGCGTTTCACTACGACTGTTGCCCGTTGCTCAACGAGGACGGCCAGCCGCCGCCCGACTCGTAGTGTTGCGAGAGAACGCGATGGATGTGAGACATTCCTTGAAGACATGGAGCATAGGCGCCCTCGCCTGTGCGGGCGGCCACACGGCCGGGGCGGCCATGTTCCGTGAAGTTCTCCTGGCGCCGGGAAGGTTGCTTGGCGATTGCTGCAACTTTACGTTAACTGAGCGCTGAGTCAGAGAGCAGTGGTGAGTAATTGACGACCGCGATCACATCATTGGGGCGGGCGGTAATCGAGGGGCTGCGCTGGCTAGGGGAGGCGCAGCTCCTGCTGCTGGCGGCGTTGGGCAACATCGCGCGGGGGCGCGTGCGCCGCGCGGAGACGACGGAACAGATGGCGGTGTTGGGGTTTGACTCGCTGCCCATCGTCGTCATCACCATGCTGGCGGTGGGCATGGTGGTCTCGCTCAACACCGCCCGGCAGATGGCCGGCATCGGGCTTTCGCAGTTTGCGGGGGGCGCGGTGGCGATCACGGTCGCGCGGGAGGCGGGGCCGGTGCTGGCGGCGGTGGTGGTGGCGGCGCGCGTGGGGTCGGCGATCGCGGCGGAGCTGGGCTCGATGAAGGTCACCGAGCAGGTGGACGCGCTGCGGGCGCTGGCGGTAAGCCCGGTGGAGTACCTGGTGGTGCCGCGGCTGGTGGCGGCGGTGGTGATGCTGCCGGTGCTGGTGGTGCTGGCGGATGCGAGCGGCGGGCTGGGGGCCTACCTGGTGGGGATGACGCAGGGGATCACCCCCGAGGAGTTCCTCTACAGCGTGCAGCGCTTCCTCACCGCCTCCGATCTCCTCGGCGGTCTCGCCAAGTCCGCGGTCTTCGGGTGCATCATCGGCCTGGTGGCATGTCACGTCGGTCTGCGCGCGCGCGGCGGCGCCGAGGGGGTGGGGCGAGCGACCACCTCCGCGGTCGTCATCAGCATCGTGCTGATCTATGTGAGCGACTACCCCATGACCTGGATCATGCTGTCGCTGATCGGGCATTGACATGACCGAGCAGGATGCAGCCATACGCCTGGAGCAAGTGGTGTACGAGATCGGGGGTCGGCGCATCCTCGACCGCGTGAGCTTGCGGGTGGAGCGCGGGGAAATCAAGGCGGTGATCGGCCTCTCCGGCTCGGGCAAGACGACGCTCCTGCGCAGCGTGATAGGGCTGGTGCGGCCGACGGCGGGGGCGGTTTACCTGGAGGGAGTGGAGATCACGCAGCTGGGGGAGGCGCGGTTGGACCAGATGCGCTGCCGCACCGGGTTCGTGTTCCAGGGAGCGGCGCTGTTCGACTCGTTGAACGTATTCGAGAACGTGGCGTTCGGGCCCCGCCATCACCGGCGGCTGTCGCGGCAGGAGTTGGAGCGGCTGGTGGGGGAGAAGCTGGAGCTGGTAGGGCTGCGAGGGATCGAGGAGCAGATGCCGTCGGAGCTGTCGGGGGGCATGCGCAAGCGGGTGGCGATCGCGCGGGCGCTGGCGATGGAGCCGGCGGTGATGCTGTTTGACGAGCCGACGGCGGGGCTGGATCCGATCACCTCGCGGGTGATCGAGAACCTGATTGCGCGGCTGCGGTCGCAGTTGGGGATGAGCTGCCTGGTGGTGTCGCACGACGTCGAGGGGCTGTTCCACTTTGTGGACCGGGCGGCGCTGCTGTACGAGGGGCGGATCGCGGCGACCGGGCGGCCGGCGGACCTGCGGTCGAGCGCGGATGAGATGGTGCGGCAATTCGTGACGGGGTCGGTGGAGGGGCCGATCCACGTGGTATGACACCCCGCGACGCGCTCACATCGCGCGCGGGGTGGATCTGAAAGGAGAAAGTGGAAAGGTGATGGCAGGCTCGTCGGCAGCAGTGCTTTTCACCTATCACCTTTCTACTCTCGCCTGCTCCAGCCCTAATCCGGGCTGGCGGAGGGAACGATGAAATCCGGCGCGGAGGTGAAAGTGGGCCTGGTGGTGGTGGCGGCGCTGGTGGTGCTGGCGCTGATCCTGTACTACTTCATCGGCCTCTACGCGGCGCGCGCGGGCTACCCCCTGGACGTCTTGTTCGAGCGCGCGGAGGTGCGGGCGGGCGACGGCGTGACGATGGCGGGGGTGACGGTGGGCCAGGTGGAGTCGGTCGGTCTGACGCCGGGCAATCGGGCATTGGTGCGGCTGCGCATCCGCGACGGGGTGGTGGTGCGCTGGGGCTACGACATCCGCGTCGCGCCGGGGGTGCTGCTGGGGGAGAAGTCGGTGGAGATCACGCCGGTGTCCGACGAGCGGGCGGGCGCGCCGCTGGAGCCGGGGGCGCAGGTGAAGGGTGAGTCCTCGCTGCGGGTCGAGGACTTGCTGGCGGATGCGCAGAGGCTGGTGGGACGGCTGACGGAGGCGGTGGAGTCAGTGACCGCGCTGGTGCAGAACCGGGAGATGCGGCTGTTGGTGGAGCAGTCGCTGGCGAGCCTGGGGCGGGCGGCGCGCGACATGGGGGATCTCGCGCGCACCCTGGGCGGCATGGCGCAGGAGACCCGCCCGCGGGTGCAGGCGACGCTGGCCAACGTCGAGGGGGTGACACGGGACTTGCGCGAAACCTCGCAGGCGGTGGCACGCGCCGCGACCGAGAGCGAGGTGCCCGCGGAGTTGGAGGAAACGGCGCGGCGGCTGCGCAGCGTCGTCGAGCGCGTGGATGACATCGCCGCCCAGTTCCAGGAGCTGGCGGCGGACCCGGAGATGAAGGACTTCGCCAAGGACGCCGCGCGCAGTCTGCGCGACAGTTCGGACCGCATCCGCGAGGCGGCCACCGTCATCGCGGAGGGAGCGCGCCAGGTGCCCGACATCATGTCCAATGCTCGCGCGGCCTCCGAGAACATCCGCGACGCCTCGGCCGAGATCAAGGAGATCACGCACGAGGCGCGCACCGGCTTGTCCCAGGTGACCGGCCGCGCCGCCGAGGCGGCCAAGGCGATCGGCGAGCTCCCCCCCGTCCGGGCCGATCTCAACGCTGGCGCCCAGTACCTGACCCGCGATGGCCGCTGGTGGGTGGATGCCAATGTTGACCTGTCCAGCCGCGATCGCCTGGTGCGCCTGGGAGCGGCCGATCTGGGGGAGACCAACCGCCTCAACTTCCAGATGGGACAGGGCCTGGGGCCGGGGCGGCTGCGCTACGGCCTCGTCGAGTCCGAGATCGGCCTGGGCTATGATTGGCCTGTGACTCCGTGGCTGACCCTGAGCGCCGAGGTCTTCGATCCCAATGACCTGCGGGCCAACGTCTTCGGGCGGTGGGGCCTGGGAGGGAGCCTCGACGGCTGGAGCGCGATCACCGGCTATCGCAAGGTGGGGGGCGACGGCAGCCCCGCCATCGGCATCCGCGCGGAGCGGTAGCAACATGTTGAGCATCCTGTTGGACGCTTTGAAGACGACAGGCGGGGCGGTCGCGGCCGCGGTGACCGTCGTATCGGGGGCCGTGTACCTCTGGCACGTTGCGCGAAAGTACAGGTCCCTCCTCGTGTTTGCGGCTGCATGCGGACTTTCGTATTTTGTATGGGCCATCCGCTGCACGGTATTGTCGCGGGCCCCCACGCAGGAGAACGCTATCCTGCGTTACGCGGCATCCTATTTCGCTATGGCTGTGATCGCCCTGCTACTCGTCGCGGCCCTGTTGGTCGTGTGGGGACTTCGCTCCTCGGACAAAGCGCGTGGTCTATCTGACACTCTTCATGTCGCACGGAGGGAGCACCAGGAGACAACAGCAAGCGCTCGGGAATCGGTGCTCGAGGTTGAACGGCTCGCCGTGCGCGAGGCGCTCCGGCAGTTCGCGGACTCCTTGGGGGCTCACGCTGACACGGCGCTCAAAGGGGTGATGGTGCGTCAGGCATGCGCCGAATGCGACGTGCTCAACTATTATTTCCGCGAGGATGGCTCACTTTGTGCAATACTTCACGCGGGCGAGCAGCATAATGTGAGTCCTGGATCTCTGTTCCGCGTATATCAGCGTCACAGCGTCGCCGGCCTGCCGGAACCCGCTGAGACGGAGGTCGGCCGAGCCGTTGTGGTGCACGTGCAGCACAAGATATCACACGCGGTTTTCGACCCGGAAGCTACGTCCGCGGCGGAAATGGATGCTGCGAGGCGTGCCCCGATTGCGGCTCCCGGCGCTCTGCAGCTGCGCCGCCTATCTCACCGCATAGCGAGGGCTCTGGTGCCAGAGCCGCTGGAGGGCTTGTCTCTTGACGCGCTTGCCGCACTCGTAAGGGTAGCCTCGCAGCTTGGGCAACGACTTGTGGGTGAATCCGAGTTGGATCAGAAGGAGCCAATCGACGATGCCTCTTACAGGTAGGATAGCGCGGATAGTGAGCCCAACGCAGGTTGTGCTGAACATCGGCCGCCAGCAGGGCGTAACGCGAGGGATGGCCTTCATCATCTACGAGGAAGGCGACATGATCAACGATCCCATTACCAACAACGATATCGAGAGGCTCGAGATAGTCAAGGGTAGAGTGGTGGCCGAGGAAGTGCAGGAAAGCCTGACGTTTGCGCTCACCGTCGTCCGAACGTACACGCGGACACAGGCGCCTCCCTTCGCGGCGCTTTCACTGCTTACTTCGCCGCGAGAGGTCAGCGTGCGACGCAGAGATCAGCTGCCCGTAGACGATGATGCTGTGGAGCCTCTGGCTAGCGAGCGGACAAAGGTCCGAAAGGGCGATCTTGTGAGGGAAGAACCGAAGAACGCGTGACGGATCGTCAAGGCCGAGAATTCGTAGGAGGTCGCACCTGGAACCGCCTGCGCGGTTCAGACGCCGATTGGTGTCCGATTCATCGCGTACATGCTCGCGCCGGATAGGGAGAGGTCGGCAGGGAAGCAGGGGATGATTGCAGAGACCCACGAGGAACAGGCGCAGCGGGCGCGGGCGATCCTGAGGAAGCTCAAGCGGCACCGGCCCGATGCGCGCATCGAACTGAACTTCAGCACCCCCCTGGAACTGCTGGTAGCAACGGTGCTGGCGGCGCAGTGCACCGACCAGCGAGTGAATGAGGTCACGCGCTCGCTTTTCACGCGCTACCGCAGCGCGCAGGACTACGCGCAGGCGGATCCGCATACCCTGGAGCGGGAGATCGAGGCCACGGGCTTCTTTCGCCAGAAGGCGAAGGCGCTGATCGGCATCGGCGGGGAGCTGGGGACGAAGCACGGCGGGAAGGTGCCGCAGACCCTGGAGGAGCTGGTGGCGCTGCCGGGGGTGGGGCGCAAGACCGCCAACGTCGTGCTGGGCAGCGCCCTGGGCATTGCCGCCGGGATTGTGGTGGATACCCACGTCCAGCGCGTGGCGCGGCGCACCGCGCTGTCCGCGCAGACCGCGCCGGAGAAGATCGAGGCCGACCTGATGGAGCTGCCGCCGAAGCGGGACTGGATCGCCTTCGGCATGCACTACACGCTGCACGGACGTTACCTGTGCATCGCGCGCAAGCCGCTGTGCAGCCGCTGCCCCATCCTCGACCTGTGCCCGCAATTCGAGGTCAGCAACCCGCAGTAGGACAACAGGGTTGAACCACAAGGGCACAGAGAACACAGAGGCAGGAGAAACAGGGGACTGTCCCCGGTTTCCCGGTTCCCCCGGTTTCCCCGAGGACTACAAGTGCGCCTCAGATACTGTCGTCGGCACGAGGGCGGTTAATAGAGGAACGGAGCGGGCACCACGTGCACCGCGTACCCGGACCGCGTGTCGCGCAGTTTCTCGCATAGCGTCTCCGGATCCGCCTCGGTCGTCTTAAGGTGACGCCGAACGAGGCGTATGGCGTACGCCTCCGCTGCTGCCTCGGCGGCGAACATGGTGGCCCGCGGTGGCGACTCGCTGACCTCCGTCTCTATGACAGCATAGACCGCACATCGTTGCATTCTTCAGCCTCCTGTTGTCTGCTATCATGGTCCGCAGCGGCCCACCGACTTCCTTGGCGGCGAAGGAATACTCGCCTACTCGACCGGTGTTGGTCGCATCCTTAGCAGATCACCTTTCTCGGTCAAGCGATAGCGTCCATAGCGGCCACCTACCCCGCCCTGCCGTTCGAAGAGGTCGTCCCCGCTTTTCCCGACAGTGTGTTCATTTAGCCGCCCGCGAACGCTATTGCGCAAAGTGTCCCACTTGAACTGCAGACGTCGACGTCGGGCCTCGTCTTCCACCCACGCCGCGATGTCTCTGAGATGGACGAACTCCTGCGCATCTCTTCTCAACGTGCGAATTGCCTCGGCAATCAATTGTCTCTGCGTCGGGACGGTCCCTGGCAACGCCTCTTGGCGGCGCTCCAGTTCGCGGCGCAGCCGGACGATCGCGGCGCGACTGGCCCCTGTCCCCCGTGCAGATCGAGACGCCTTGTATAGCTCGCCATACCGAACGACGTATTCCGCGTCGGGCGTGAACAGCGAGTCGTCGTTCCGCACATCGCGATAAAGATGTTCCGCCTCCACTATCGGCGGGTCCCTTGGTGCGCCTGATAGAAGAACGTTCGCCTCCAGGTTCTGGCGGAGCCCCCCGCGAGTAAGGTTTGACGAGCCCACAATCACGTGCGTGAGGACATCTTCGCGGAAGATGTAGAGCTTGGGATGATAGATGCCTTCCTCGCCCGCTTGGCCCAGGAACCCAAAGAAGCGCAGCCCCGGATGCGAGCGCGAGAGGTCCATAAGATCGGTGAGAGCCTCAGGCTCCGTGAACATGTAGTCGAAACCGAATATGCACTCCGCGTGCGTTCCGCGCTCGAGAAACCTCGCCAGAGGCTTCCCGACCATGCGCAAGCCTGAGCGGCGCAGGAAGGCTACAGCGAGGCTCGCAGATTGGGCGCAGCCCAGCCGCTCGCGGATCACGTCGGCCAGCGGGTGACTGACGTTGTCGGGAATCTTGACGTCAGGCATCTGAGATTCGCTCCAGCTACCGTTGCGTCGAGGTGGCACCGCTTGCAGGGCCAGGTGCTGGTGCGCAGTCGAGCAGGTGGACTGCGGACCTCGCCGCCTCACCGGTCTGTGTCACGACGTAAACGCGAAGCGGCCGAGCTTAAGCGCGGGCACGACGCTGCGGTCGCACAGCACCGGCTCGCTGCCGATGAGCTCGACCGTGTCCAGCGCCCCCAGGATGCTCTGGGTGAAGCGCAGGTTGCGCACCGGCTCGCCGAGCTTGCCGTTCTCGATCAGGAAGGTGCCGTCGCGGGTCATGCCGGTGATGACGGTTTCCTTGGGCTGGACGATGTTGGTGTAGTGGAAGCGGGTCACCAGCAGCCCCCGCTTGGTCGCTCGCAGCATGTCATCTCGCGACGCCGTGCCGGCGCCCAGGAGCATGTTCATGGGCAGGGGGCCGTAGGTGTTGGGGGCGGGCAGGGCATGGCCGGTGGATTGCTTGCCCTGCTTGTGGGCGTAGTAGGAGTCATAGACCACCGCGTTGGCGACGCCGTCCTTGATGAGGTCCACGCGCTGCCTGGGTACCCCCTCGAAATCGAACGGCAGCGGCACGCCGCGGGGGTCGAGGCCATCGTCCCAGATCGAGATCTGGCTGCCGGTGATGCGTTGGCCGAAGCGGTCGCACATGAAGGAGCGCCCCTCCTCGACGGCGTTGGCGCCGAAGCCCAGCCATGCCAGGAACATCAGCAGGTCCGCCACCGCCGGGGGCTCGAGGATAACCTCGTAATCGCGGGGATCGGCGGCGGCCGGGCGGCGGCCGAGGATGCACTTCTCGATGGCGGTCCAGGCGACGGCCCGGTGATCGAGGCGCGAGATGTCATGTCCCATCCACTGCCCGTAGCCGCTGGAGGTATCGTCGGAGACGATGACGTTGAGGTGGGCGTGGGTGGCGGGATGGTAAGCGCGGATGCCGAGGGTGCTGCCGACGATGAGCTCGCTGGTCTCGATGGTCAGGGCGCCGGAGGCCAGGCAGTTCTCCTGCCGGGCCATGGCGACGAGGTCGGCCACCAGCGCGGCGCGGGATTCGGGGGTGGAGGCGTCGGTGGTGACGCTGAAGGCGCGCACCGGGGTGATGGGCGCGGGCGCAGGCAATGACACGAAATCCCGATTCTCGGCCTGCATGCGCGCCAGCTCGGCGGAGCGCTCGGCGGTGGCGCGCAGTTGCTCTGATTCGAGGCGGTTGGTCGTCGCCGAGCCGACGCGCCGGCCGACCACCGAGCGCACCGACACGCGGGCCGCGCTCTCGGCCAGGTTCTGGTGGATCATCGAGTTGGCGAAGCGAGTAACGGCGCCGTCCTCGACCATGATGACGACCTCGGCCTGATCCGCCTTGGCGTGGGCGAGGGTCTCCTCCAGCAACTGCGATGCGCGATCTTTTCCGAGCATGTCTGCTCCCTGAGTTCAGCCGTCGAGCGCCGCGGGTTGGGTAGGATCAGCCACGGCAAGCTGGTGCGCGGTCATTTCTCCAGCACGCCGACTTGGACGCCGGCGAAGCGGGCGGGAGCGGAACCGTGGCCGACGTGCATGAGCTGCACCGGCTCGCCCTTGGCGCAGTTGGTGAGGCCCCACATGCGCCACGAATCGCGGTTGCCGATGGCATTGCACGAACCCCAGAACTGCGGGGTGATGCCGTGGTAGGTGGCGTCGCGCAGGACCGCCCCCAGCGACCCGTCCTTGATTTCCCACGCGATCTCGGTGGCGAACTGGAAGTTGAGGCGCTTGTCGTCTATGGACCAGCTCTTGGTGGTCTGCAAGAAGAGGCCGCGCTTGGTGTCCTTGATCATCTCGTCGAGGTCCCAGTCGCCGGGCTCGAGGTTGACGTTGGTCATGCGGACAAGCGGCAGGCGGTTGGCGCCGTCGGCGCGCATGGTGCCGGAGCTGGAGAGGCCCAGACGGCGCGCGGTCTCGCGCGAGCTGAGATAGCCGCAGAAGACGCCGTCCCGCACCAGGAAGGTGCGCTGAGCGGGCACCGCCTCGTCGTCCCAGCCGAAGGTGCCCAGGGCCCCCGGCACCGTGGCGTCGGCGGTGATATTGACCAGGCTGGAGCCGTAGCGCAGGACGCCGAGTTGGTCGGGGGTGAGGAAGGAGGTGCCGGCGTAGCTCGCCTCGGTGCCGAAGACGCGGTCGAGCTCGGCGGGATGGCCGCACGACTCGTGGATCTGCAGCGCCATCTGCGAGCTGTCAATGATGACGGTGGTGCGCTCGCGCGGGCACGCCGGCGCCGCCAGCAGCTCGACCGCCTCGGGGGCGATGGTCTCGGCGCCGCTCTTGAGCTCCATGCCCTCGATGATCTCCCAGCCCCCGGCGGCGTGGAAGCCGTCCAGCGACGACGGGAAGGAGCGCTCCTGCACGCGCGCACCGTCCGCCGCGGTGGCGCTGACCATGCCGCCGGATTCGAGCATGCGCTGGTGGATGTCGTCGCCCTCGGAACTGACGAAGTCCTTCTCCTCCTCGTGGAAGGCAAGGGTGCTGTTGGAGACCTTGATCTCCGGCCGCTGGCGCATGACGCGGTCGGCGTCGAGCAGGAGGCTGATCTTGTCCCCCAGGGGCACGTCGAAGGGGTTGACCTGGAACTGGGACTCCCAGGAGCCGCGCACCGGCGGGCGGGATTCGGGGGCGACGGGCTCTTCGCCCGGCACGGTGGCGGAGGCCTTCGCGACGCGCACCGCCAGTTCGGCCGCGCGCTCGAGGTCGGGGCGCTGCAGGCGGTCGGTGGCGGCAAAGCCCCACGCGCCGCCGGCGATGACGCGGATGCCGGCCGCGAATTGCTCGGAGCTCTCGAGCGCGTCCACGACGCTGTTCTTGACGTGCACCGACTCGCGGCGGCGCCGCGTGATGCGGCAGTCGGCATAGGACGCGCCGGCACGCATGGCGCGGTCCACGGCGAACTTCGCCAGATCGTTCATATTACCCCCCACGGGTATCGGTCCGGTACAACCTATCAGGCGCGCTCACGCCTCGCGCCGGCGACCACGGCGGCAAGGCAAACCATAATATAGCACGGAGCCACCTCCTTCGGCAAGCGATTGCCGCGCGGGCTCCTCACGCTTCGCAGGGAAGCGCCGCTTCGCAGAGTAGCAGGCGTCAGGAGATAACCCAGATGGGACTGGCCCACGCCATCTCGCCGTCGGCCTGGGTGACGCGCAGGTAGTAGAAGGTGAAGGGGCGAGCGGCTAGGCCGCTGGCCGCCGCCCCGGCCGCAGGCCTAGGGGTTGAGAACGGCGCCGGCGGCAGGTTGACCTGCGCCAGCGGCTCCGGGTCCTCCCATTCGAAGGCGAGGTCGGCGCCAGCGGGCCCGCGGCGATGGAGGTCCCGGTTGTTGCGCACGATCTCAATGCACCGGATGTCGTCCGTGCCGTGGACGGTGATGGCCAGCTTCCGCGCCGCGGCCAGCCCGGGGTCGTCGGCGAGAGACACCTGCGCGCCCATGGGATGGTCATTGAGCCGGAAATCAACGACCATCCTGGCGCCCGTCGTTCCATAGCAGCGCCGGTTCCACAGCGCCTCCCAGATGGCCTCGCGCGTGTTGGCCGCCGCCCACACCCCCAGCAGCCCGGCCGGGTACTGCCAGCCCGGCTTGTCGCCCACCACTTGGTCGCCGGGGTGGGCGAGGTGATCGTCGCCGCCGGCGGTGAAGCCTACGCGCCACCCCAGCTCCAGCGCGCGCTGCACGAAGCCCGCCGCCACCTCGCCGGCATCGGGGGGTTCGTCGCCGCTCACAGCTACCGGGCGCACCGGGAAGGGATTGCCCTGGTGCACGCTGCGCTCGGAATTGCCCCACACCGAGTAGATCTCGACCAGGCGCTCCTTCTCCGGGTCGTGGTCCTTCCAATCGCAGTGGTTGCCGACCTCGGCGCTGTGATGGGGGATGATGATGGCGGTTTCGTCCCGCAGCGCCCGGAACAGATCGGGCGGCGTGGGGTGGATGCCGTCCTCCGAACGGTACATCGGCCGGTGGTCGTGGAGGTAGTACACGTTGCGGTCGCCGTCACCGTTCTGCCGCCACTTGGCCCACTCGTAGCCGAGGAAGGTGGTGAAGCGCCCCGGCTGGTTGTACCTGGCCGCCTCCTCCTGGGTCAGGGTCCACATGTCATCGGGCGTCTCGTACACATGGTCGTGATCCCCGGAGGCGGCGAAATCGAGGCGACACTCGTCCCGCATGTAGCCGAAGTAGTGGTCGAGCGAACCCAGGCCGTCCGAGATCTCGGTGTGGCCGTGGATCATGCCCCACCATACCCGCTCCGACGCCGGCCCCGCAGAGCACCGGATGGGATTGGTGACCGCGCTCAGGCCGCGCGCGGTATCCTCGACGCGCAGACGACACACACCTTCATCCGGCACGACGATTCCCTCCAGCATGCAACAGGCGGAATTGGCCACCGCCACCCGCCGGGCCCGCAGCTCGCGGCCGTCAAGGGTTACCACCAGCGGTCCCGGCTCCTGCGAGGCCACGTTTCGGTTCTCGTCCTCGGGGCGAACGAGCAAGGACAACTCGGCGCCCGGCGCAACATGACTGGGGGCGTGGGCCACCAGCCGCGTCACCGCCCCGCCCACGATGTGCATCAGGCACGCGCCGACGATCCGCTCCCGCAGCTCCCCTGTCAGCGAGGGTACCCGCGGCTCCGCCTCCCGGGGCGCCGCCAGCAGCGCGAAGTACCGGTTGGCCAGGGACAGACGGGGAGCCGTCGTCCCCGCTGAGCCACCGAGATGCGCCATCAACTGCTCGCCTTCCTGCAGCCCGCCGGCGGGGACCTCGAAGGCGAACACGCCGCCATCGGCGCCGGCGCCCGCCGGTCGCAGTCGCTCCCCGGATGGCAGCTCCAGGGACACGTGTCCGGGGAGCGATTCATCGTCCGCCTGCAGGCCCGGCCATCGGTTCTTCATGTGGCGCCCGCCGTGGACGTAAAGCCATGCTCGGTCCCGCGGGGGCACCGGCTTGGCCAGGGTGAAGGTGAGAACCCACGCGCCCTTCTCGCCGGCGCGCGCGGTCGCCGGCTCGGCGACGCCGAGCTGAATATGCTCGGGTATCCGCAATGGGCGCTGGAAGTCCATGTCATGTGCCAAGCTCGTGCTCCTGGTCGTGATTCGCTTGGCGGCTAGGTCTGCTCTGCAGACCGCCGTGGCGGGCAAAGCCCTAGCCACACTGGAGAACGGTTCGGGGCCAGGCGCAGCAGCGGCCCGGCCCCGATGACCCTTTCCCTCGCTGCCCGGATGGCTTAGCGCGGGGGGACGATTACTTGCGGCGAACGAATGCGGGTACGTCGAGGTCCTGCGGTTCCTGCGGCTCCTGCGGCAGGTCCTCAGCGAAGGCTTCCACCATTCTCTGGGCGCCCTCCGCGTGCGGTTCGAAGCCGGTGGCGATGACCGTCACTCGCACCGCGTCGCCGATCTCCCGGTCAATGACGACGCCGAAAAGCACGTTGGTGTCGGGGGCGTCGGAGGCGCTGGCGATGATCTGCGCCGCTTCCTCGACCTCGGACAGCGCGAGGTCGGCGCCGCCGGTGATATTGAACAGGATGCGCTTGGCGCCCTCGACCGAGGTTTCGAGCAGGGGGCTGGAGATGGCGGCCTGAGCGGCCTCGGCGGCGCGGTGTTCGCCGGTGGCTTCGCCGATGCCCATGATCGCGGGCCCGGCGCCGGACATGACCGTCTTCACGTCGGCGAAGTCGAGGTTGATGCGGCCGGGAACGGTGATCAGATCCGAGATGCCCTGCACGCCCTGGCGCAGCACCTCATCCGCCTGGGCGAAAGCCTCATCGAGGGTCGCGTGCTTGTCCACGATCCCCAGCAGACGGTCGTTGGGGATGGTGATCAGCGTGTCCACCTGCTCGCGCAGGGATTGAATGCCGCGCTCGGCGATCGCCATGCGGCGGCCGCGCTCGAAGGCAAAGGGCTTGGTGACCACGGCGACGGTAAGCGCGCTCAGCTCCCGCGCGACCGCCGCCACCACCGGGCAGCCGCCGGTGCCGGTGCCGCCGCCCATGCCCGCGGCGACGAACACCATGTCCGCCCCTTCGAGCGCGTTCTTCAGCTCCTGGCGGCTCTCCTCCGCCGCGCGCAGACCGAGCTCGGCATCCCCCCCCGCACCCAGACCACGGGTGACCTCCTTGCCCAGCTGCAGCTTGCGTTCCGCCGCGCACAGGTTCAGCGCTTGGACGTCGGTGTTGGCGGCGATGAACTCCACTCCGCGCAGGTCGGCGGCGATCATGCGATCCACGGCATTGCTGCCGGCGCCGCCCATGCCGATCACCTTAATCTTGGCAAAACTCCCGCCCTCGTCCATCTGTTTCGTCCCCTCCTGGATGGCGAACAGAGTCGCCTCCGCGTCCGCTGCGTCAGGTCGCTCAAGGGTTGCTTCGAGCCGCGCCTGCTGCTGATCGGCGCCGATGTCCATGGAAACTGCGTTATTATAGGCAGCCGGCCGGAGGGTGTCAAGCACAACCGGACGGGGATCCCCCTGGGCACGCCCCGACGAGTCGGAGCGCGGATGTAGGGGCAAGGCATGCCTTGCCCCTACGAGGTCGCGCCCGGGTGTGCGCCCAGCCATCCCAACGAGAAACGGTCACGCTCCGGGCAGGCGACGCCGGGTGGCAGCCGCGCCTACTCGCCGCGCACCTCGCCCTCCAGCGCGCCGGGGGCGCGTTCCCCGGCGCGCCCAGCCGCCTGCGACGCCTGCTCGGCGGCATTGTAGCGATACAGCGCTTCCGTCACCTCGTAGCTCGCGCGCTCGAGTTCCGCGATCACCTGCCGCAGTCGCCCCAGGGAGGTCCCCGCGTCGGTCTCCCGCGCCCGACTCACGACATCGGCCAGCGGCTGGGTCGTCGCCTGCGGCAGCTTGCCGGCGGCATCGCTGAGCACGCGATCGGCGCTCGCCAGCAGATCATCCACGCGCAGGCGTAGTTGGGCGGCCTCTCGCTTGCGCCGGTCGCGATCGCGGTTGGCGTCGGCGTCGGCGATGAGGCGCTCGACTTGCGCCGGGCTCAGGCCGGAGGCGGGGGTTATCTCGACCTCGCGGCGACCTCCGGTGGCGACATCGCGCGCGGAGACGTGGAGGATGCCGTTGACGTCAATGTCGAAGGTGACCTGGATGCGGGGCACGCCCTTGGGCGCGGGGCGCAGGCCGCCGAGCTGGAAGCGGCCGAGGCTGATGTTGTCGGCGGCCATCTCGCGCTCGCCCTGCAGCACGTGGAGGTCCACCGCGGACTGGTTGTCAGCGGCGGTGGTGAAGGTCTCGGTCGTGCGCACGGGCATGGTGGTGTTGCGCATGATCAGGCGCTGGAAGACCCCGCCCGCGGTCTCGATGCCCATTGACAGCGGGGTCACGTCGAGCAGGACGATGTCGCGCACCTCCCCCGCCAGCACCGCCGCCTGGATGGCGGCGCCCACCGCGACCGCCTCATCCGGGTTGATCTCGCAATGGGGCGGCTGGCCGAAGAGCTGCGTCACCAGCGCTACCACCGCCGGCATGCGCGTGAGGCCGCCGACCAGGATGATGCGGTCGAGGTCCTCCGGGGTGACGCGGGCGTCGGCCATGGCAGTGCGGGTGGGTACCACCACGCGCTCGAGCAGGTCGGCGCTCAGGTGCTCGAAATGGGCGCGGGTGAGCTCGCGCTCGAGGTGCCTGGGGGCGGGTCCGGAGGCGCTGATGAAGGGCAGGCTGATGCGCGTGGCGACCAGGGTCGAGAGCTCGATCTTGGCGCGCTCCGCCGCCTCGCGCAGGCGCTGCATGGCGGTCGCGTCCGCGCGCAGGTCGAGGCCGTGCTCGGCCTTGAACTCGTCCGCCAGCCAGCCGACGATGCGCTCGTCCCAGTCATCGCCGCCGAGGTGGGTATCACCGCTGGTGGCCTTGACCTCGAAGACGCCGTCTCCCAGCTCCAGCACCGACACGTCGAAGGTGCCCCCGCCGAGATCCCACACCAGCACGGTGTGGAGGTCCTGCGCTTGCAGGCCGTAAGCGAGGGCGGCGGCGGTGGGTTCATTGATGATGCGCGCGACGTCGAGGCCGGCGATACGGCCGGCGTCACGGGTCGCCTGGCGCTGGGCGTCGGAGAAGTAGGCGGGGACGGTGATGACGGCGCGAGCGACCGCCTCGCCCAGGAAGGCCTCGGCGTCGGCGCGCAGCTTCTCCAGGATGGCGGCGGACACCTCGGGAGCGCTGTAGGGCTTGCCGTCAATGTTGATGCTCCAGTCGGTGCCCATCCGCCGCTTGGCGGAGCAGATAGTGCGCGCGGCGTTGGTCACGCACTGGCGCTTGGCGATCTCGCCGACGAGGCGCTCGCCGGCGGCGGTGAAGGCGACCACCGACGGGCACAGGCGCTCGCCCTCGGCGGTGGGGATGATGACGGGCTCCCCGCCGTGCATGGCGGCGACGGCGGAATTGGTGGTGCCCAGGTCAATGCCGATGATCTGCGCCAACTATGACTCCTCGCGGCGCGGGCGCGGGGGGTGACCATCATCCGCCGCCGGCGGCGCCGCCACGATCACCCGCGCCGGGCGCAGCACGCGATCGCCATGCAGGTAGCCCTTTTGCACCTCGACCACGACCGTACCTTCCGGCTGCTCGGCCGTCGGCACCTGGCCTACCGCGTCGTGGTAGCGGGGATCGAACTGCTTGCCCGCGGCGGCGATTGGACGCACTCCCTTGCGCGCCAGCGCCGCGTGCAGTTGGTCGTAGCTCATCTTGACGCCGTCCATCAGCGCCTGCGCGTCGTTGGCGTCCCGCGCCGCCGCCATCGCGCGCGCGAAGTTGTCGAGCACCGGCAGCACCTCCAGCAGAATCGCGGCCTCGCCATCGCGCACCGCATTGCCGCGCTCGTGGCGCGCGCGGCGACGGAAGTTGTCGAGGTCGGCGAGGGCGCGCAGGTACTTGTCATGCAGCTCCTGCGCCGCCGCTTGCGCCGCCGCCAACTCCTGCTGCAGGTGCGCCACGCGCTCCGGCGCCGGCTCGACGAGGGCGCCCTCCTGCGCGCCCTCCGGGCCCGCGCCTTCGGCGGGCGCCGCCGCGGCCGCGGGCGTTATCTCGAGCTTGTGTCGCTTGGGCATGGAACCACCTATTGGGTATTCCGCAATCGCCGCCGACGCCTCATGCCGGCGGCGGCTGGTCGGCGTCGCGCCGGCGGATGATGGTGCTGATGCGCAGCACGGCCTGGGCCACCTCCCCGGCGGCGCGCAGGGCGTGCACCTTGACCGCGGTCGGATCCACCACCCCCAAGCTTAGCATGTCCGCGACCTCGCCGGTGTCACAGTCTATCGCCAGCGCGTCGCTCCCGGCGCTGGCGGTTTCCGCCATCAGGTTGCCCATCTTCTCCAGCGGGTTGAAGCCGGCGTTGGCGATGATCTGCGCCAGCGGGCGCCGCAGCGCCTCGACCACGCACTCGGCGCCGTAGGCCGCCATGCCGCGCATCGAGGCGCGCAGCCGCTGCACCTCGACCGCGGCCGCCGCCTCGGCCGCGCCGCCGCCGGGGACCACCCCGCTCAGGAGCGCTTGCTGGGCGCCGCTCGCGGCGTCCTGGGCGATGCGCCGGCGCTCGTCGCGGACCTCAGCCGTGGCCGCCCCCACCAGGATCGTCGCCGCGCGTCGCCCGCCGCCGCCCTCAAAGCGAACGTGGCCCAGCCGCTCGTCTTGCGCCACCAGGCGGGCGCGGCCCAGGCAGCGCGCGAGGTCATCCGCCGCCCGCGCCAGGCCGGTGCGCTTGACCGGGCGCGCGCCGGTGTGTTCGGCGATGCGCGCGAGGTCGCGCGCTGACACCCGCCGCAGCACCATCGCGCCCGCCGCCGTCAGCGCCTCCTCGGCATCGTCGCTGACCCCGCGCTCCGCCACCACCACGTTGACGCCGAGTCCCGCCACCCGCTCCAGCGCCTCGGCGAAGCGGCGCTTGAGCTCCAGGTAGCGGGCGAACCCCGCCTCCGTCGCCAGCGCCTGCTCCCCCAGCTGCTCCGGCTCCAGCGCGTCATCGAGCAGCAGCACCCGCGCGCGCCGCACCTGCCGCGGCATGCGGCGGTTCATCCGCTCCTTGTCAATGATGAGGCCGGCCACGACCTCGTTGTCCGCTCCCTCCCGCGCGATGATCCATTCGCTCAGCCGGAACCCCGGCTCAGCCAGAGCCGCGCGCCCGATCAGCCGCGCCGCCTCGACGACGAGATCGGCGACCTGCGCGTCCCCGCGGCCGGCGATGAGGGCCGCCCGCGCCAGCAGGGGATCGTCGAATCCCTCGATCTCCCGGCGATGTCCTTCGATCACCTCGACGGCGCGCGCCAGCGCCGCGCGCATGCCTTCGATGAGCCGGGTCACCGGCACCCCCCTGGCCGCGCGGTTGACCGCCTCTGTCACCAACGTGCTCGCCAGGATCGTGGCGGTGGTGGTGCCGTCGCCGACCTGGCGATCCTGCGCCTGGGCGGTGTTGATCAGCATGCGGGCGGCGGGGTGGGCAACGTCTATCTGGTCGAGAATGGCGAATCCGTCGTTGGTGATGGTGACACCGCCGAAGCGGTCCACCAGCATGCAGTCGAGCCCCTTGGGCCCGAGCGTGCCTTCGACCGCCGCCGCCACGGTGCGGATGGCGCTGGCGTTGCTGACGAGCGCGGACAGGCGCTCGTCAGCGGCGCCTTGCTTGTTCTCGCCCTCGACCTCGGGCATGGCTAGCCTCGCCTGCCTCAGAATAGGGAACCGACGGCAACCGGCGCCCCGACCGATCGGGGCGAGATGACCCCCCCTTGGGCGGCTAACCCGATGGGCCGCTGGCTAGGCGGCTAGGTCTGCTCTGCAGACCGCCGTGGCGGGCCGATGCGTCGGCCCTAGCCACCTAAAGGCCGCCATCCCGGTCACTGACCTAGGGACGTGGCGGGCCGGCTCGTCGGCCCTAGCCCACTTCGCTCGGAACAGGGACTTCAGCGAAGTCGCGCCCGGGCTCAGCCGGCGGCCGTGCTACTTGCGGGCCTTGCTCGCGAACGCCGCCCCCAAGGCGCGCGCGGCCAGCAGCAGCGCCGACATCACCGATCCGTACGGCATGCGCTTGGGGCCCAGCACCCCGAGGCAGCCGCAGGCGCCTCCCGGCGCCTGGTAGGTGGCCGACACCAGCGCGCAGTGACGCAAGGCGGGATGGCCGGTGTCGTCGCCGATCATCACCGACACGCCGGGGCGCTGGCGCGCCAGCAGCTCACTCAGATAGGAACGCTCTTCGATCACGCCGAACACCTCGCGCGCGACTTCCGCTTGCTGGAACTCCTGTGTCTCCAGCAGGCGGCTGCCGCCCTCAATCACCAGGGGGCTGCCCGCGGTCACCGGCAGGCTGGCGGACAGCAACTCGACCGCTTGGTCGGCAAAGGGCGTGCGCGACCACAGCTCGCGCACCGCGCGCAGCAGCCGATCGCGATCGAGCTCGACCAGCGCGACCCCGCGCAAGCGATCGCTGATGACCGCCCCCAGCGCCCGCAATTGCCCGGTGCTGGGCAGGCGGTTGAACTCGAGCAGGGCATGGTGCACGCGCCCGGTCTCGGTCACCACCACCACCAGCACGCGGCGCGGGTTGAGCCGCGAAAGCTGCAGGTAGCGCAGCTTCTCATGGCGCCAACTCGGCGGCTGCGCCAGCGACAGGAAACGCGTCAGGCGCGCCAGCGCGCGACAGGTTGCCTCCAGCGCCGTCTCCGCTTCTTGGCTGCACTCCAGATCCGCAAACGGACCCGGGTCGGCGCCGGGTTGCGCTCGGGACACCACGCTCTCGGCGTAAACGCGATAGCCGCGATCGGTCGGCACCCGCCCGGCCGAGGTATGGGGGTGACCCAGGTAGCCCGCCCGTTCGAGCTCGGACATCTCATTGCGCACCGTCGCCGAGCATACCGCGAGGTCCCCGCAACCCACGACCCACGCCGACCCCACCGGTTCTCCGGTGGCGATGTAGCGCTCGACCACCACTCCGAGAATCGCGCGCTTGCGCTCGTCCAGCGTCCGCGCCACCGTTGCACCTCTCATGCAAGAACTACCATCGGCGCGCCGGTTTGTCAAGCCTTCTACTCTTTGACCGTTACCCAGTTTCCGGCGAGGTGACACCGAGATGCTTCACTGCGCGTGCCGACGCGGTCGCGCAAGCACGCTTCGTTCTGCATGACCGGAGCCGCGACGTATCATCCAGAGCGTCAGCGAAGAATCTCGCCTTCGCGACGAGCAAAGTGGGTAAGCGTCAGTTCTACTCTGCGAACAGGGGATCCGTCTTTACCGAGCTTTCCTCGAAACGCAGTGATTTGCCGCGGTTCGCCCGGCAACCCCTCCCCCTTCAAGAGCCTGCCCTACTGTCGAATGGGGGAGGTTGGGTGAGGCTTGTCCGCCGTAGGCGGGGTGCATTGGTAGGGCAGGCGTCTCGCCTGCCAATCGTCTCGCAGCCGAGACGGCATGGACGCAATCTGGTACGCCCAACACCTCACCTTCGTCATCCGACTCGTTTTCTACCCACGTGCGCCGGGCCGCCCACCTCAGCGCGACGCCACGCCACACCCCGGCGCGTTATCAGCGCAGGAAGAAGGAGGGTAATGGCGAATATACGAGTCAAGAGGCATTGTCTGGGCCAAGGGGGAACTCCTATGCGCGCTGCAGCCGCATCGGTTACGTTCGTCATCCTGTATGTTGCCGCTATGGTGACCGCCCCGGCACCAATGGCCTGGGCCGCAGCTAGTCCGGAGCAGGCTGTCCCTCTTCCGGCAGCCTCCGCAGGAGGACCGGTTCCACCGCCGTTTCCGTTCTGGCAGACGCCAGCGGTCATCGCCGCGACCTACGGCGCGGGCCTTTTCTCGGATCGCTATCGAACGGAGGTGAATGGCCTCAAGATCGAGGTGCACGTTTCGTATCTTGAGCTCGTGGATACCAGCCAGTCGAGGCTTGACCCCGTTCGTACCCTTAGGGCCAATTGCATCAGGATCTTATTGGATCGACCGGTTCCGTTATCCGTTCTTCCGGCGTACTTTCCACGGCTGAAGTATGATGCAAGTCAGGAAAGATCTATCTGGCGCTTCCGATTCCCTCCACGATATAGCCCAGTAGGAGGCGACCAGGAGTGGAAACACGAGCAGTACGCATCTGATTTTGGGATTAACCGGACGCTTGTCGTTGGCGACTCCCGTGTGGGTTATGTCGCGTATGGGCTAGAAGCTGCCCAGCCGGGGGATCGCGGAGAGTATCTGTATGAGATCTCGTTCGTTGCGGAGGACCCAACTCAAGATGCCCATGGCGACCGCACCCTTGGCCTCTATACGCCTCGGGCAAAGCCTTCGGGTAATGCTCCAGTTGCGTGGCTGATAATCCGGGCCCCAGAGAGCTGCTTCAAGAGCAACAATAATCTTCCGCCCCAGTGGGATCCCTGGCAAGTCAAGGCAGGCGGAAAGTCGGCCAGGCAATAGCCGAAGCGTTTGGCATACCACATGCTTCAGATCGGTTAACGTGGTGCCCCTCGCGAGGAGATGCAAGCTATCAACCGCCGTCTGGTAGAGAGGATACTATGCTTGTCGGTGACAAGTCTCTTGGCCATGCCATGGCAGCACCCGGCACTGCCTGAGGTCCACCAGCATTTGATCCCCCGGCAATGCCGTTCTGGAGATCATGAGCACATAGCTGACAAAGTATACGGGCACCTCCTCTCCCAACGTGCCCAGGTGCAAGCAAGCGGCACCGTGCCGTGGGACAGTGAGTACCTCACAAGTGTCGTCCGCGAGATGCCCCGCGTCTTCCGCCCCTACTGATGTATTGATATTAGAGGAGGGCTGGGAATCAGTCGAAACACGGGAAAAACAGGCGATTTGCAGCCCTCCGCTAATGCCAGGAAGTCAGTGAACACGTGACCAGTTTCCCGCTATAGTGAAACCGGGGCAACTGGGGGCAGTCCCCCATTTCCAGATGTCGTTCGCAGCCGAGCATCGTGAGGCACTCCTACGAGTTCCACCAGAACGCCGTCGCGTCCGCAGCGCCCTCTTCACCGCCACAAGACCGGTACAAAGCCATCGCCGCTTCATTTGACCTGCTCGTGGGCACGAAAACCTTCCCGCACGCATCGGCCCTGGCGAGACGCTTGAGCTCTTCGACGAGAGCGCGCCCGATGCCGTGCCTACGATGGTGTTCTGCCACGGCGACCTCATAGAAGAAGAACATCACGGGATTCCTACCGTCGAGACGGCTGCGCTACCATACTTACCGTCACCTTCATCCTCCCCCTGGAAGGGGGAGGAGTTTTTTCCCAGTCCCCACGCTCCGCGAACATACCCAATCCTACGGTTGCCTCGACTTGCCCGCGGCGCGGTGATATACTGGACCCATGCAAGCGGTGCTGCCCGCGCTCGGGCAGTGGCAAAGATTCGAGGAGCTTCTTCACAACCTTCGCCGCGACGGTTTTCATGGCGCCGTAGAGGGCCTGACCGGCGCCGCCAAGAGCTGCGTCATCGCCGGCCTGGCGGCCCGCCTCGGGCAGCCGCTGCTCATCGTGACCCACAGCAACGAGCAGGCGGAGCAACTGTACGACGACATCGTTTCCTTCACCGACTCGGCGCCGGATCAACACGCCTGCCCTGAGCGGCTAGGTCGCGCCGCGACCGCCACCCCGGCCCAGCGGGCTCAGGGGCCTGCCGAACGGGTCTCCTTCCTGCCGTCGCTGGAGATCCTGCTCTACGAGGACTTCTCCCCCGACTTCGACATCATCCGCGACCGCCTCAACTCCCTGCGCCGCCTGCTGCGCGGGGAGGCGGTGACCGTCGTCGCCACCGCCGCCGCCGTCCTCCACCAGACGGTGCCCCCCGGGGTGCTGGCGCGCGCGCACCTCTCTCTGCGCAAGGGGCAGCCGCTCGACCTGGGCCGCCTCGCCGCCCACCTGGTGAGCCTGGGCTATGTCCGCGAGGAGATGGTCGAGCATCCCGGCCAGTTCAGCATCCGCGGCGACATCATTGACATCTATCCCTCCACCGCCCTGCAGCCCCTGCGCCTGGAGCTCTTCGGCGACGAGGTCGAGCGCCTGGCCGCGCTCGATATCGAGACCCAGCGCTCGGGCGCGGCGCTGCTGGAGTTCGATCTCATGCCCGCGCAGGAGCTGGTGCTTCCCGGCGCGCATGATCCGGGAGCCGTGCTCGCTGGCTTCGCCGACCGCGAGCGCGTCATGCGCGCGGCGCTGGCGGAGCAGGCCGCCATCCTCGATCAGCAGGGCAGACCCGAGGCGGCGCGCCGCCTGCGCCGCAAGCTCGAGCACGACCTCGAGCGCATGTCCCAGGGCGTCTACTTCCAGGGCATCGAGTATTACCTGCCGTTTATGCACGACGGCACCTATACCGCCCTCGATTACCTTGCCGTGGGCGGCGCCGTCATCCTCGACGAGCCGGCCCTCATCGCCGAGCACTACCAGCGCTTCGAGCAGGAGATCGCGGACGCCTACCGCATGCGCGTGCAGGAGGGATCGCTGCTGCCGCTGTCCGACGCGCTCTACCTGCCACTGGAGGAAGGGCGGCGGCGGCTGCAGGAGCGGGCGACCCTGAGCTTTCAGGTGCTGGAGCCGGGAACTGAAGGCTTCGCCCCGGGGCCGCCCGAGAGCACGGTCGCCGCGGAGGTGCCGCCGCCACCGCGCTTCGGAGAGCGGGGGGACGACCTGGCGCGGGCGCTGCGGGGTTGGCAGGAAGAGAAGCAGCTCGTCATCATCTCGACCATGCAGGGGGCGCGGCTGGTCGAGCTGCTGGAGGAGGCCGGGGTGCGCGGCGTCGTGCGCGCCGACGATGGCGGCGCCGGACGCGGGCAGATCCTCATCACCTCGCGCAAGCTGTCCGCGGGCTTCACCTTGCCTGAGGCCCGGCTGGTATGCCTGACCGACCAGGAGGTCTTCGGCTGGCAGAAGATCCGCTGGTCGCTGCGGCGGCGCCACACCGAGGGCGCGCCCCTCAGCTCCGTCACCGAGCTGGCGCCGGGGGACTACGTGGTGCACATCAACCACGGCGTCGGCGTCTTTGAGGGGCTGGTGCGACGGCAGGTGGACGCTGCCGAGCGCGAGTACATGGCGGTGCGCTATGCGGCGGAGGACCGCCTGTACGTGCCGATTGACCAGCTCGACCGGGTGCAGAAGTACATTGGCGACGAGGACGCGGCGCCGCCGGTGCACCGCCTGGGGGGCAGCGAGTGGGAGCGCGCACGGCGGCGGGCGGCGAAGTCGGCGCGAGAGCTGGCGCAGGAGCTGGTGGCGCTGCACGCGGCGCGCCAATCGCACCCGGGGCACGCCTTCAGCCCCGACACGCCGTGGCAGCAGGAGATGGAGGCGGGCTTCCCCTACGAGGAGACCGCGGATCAGCTGCAGGCGATCGCCGACGTCAAAGCGGACATGGAGCAGCCGCCGCCGATGGACCGGCTGGTGTGCGGCGACGTCGGCTACGGCAAGACCGAGGTTGCCATCCGCGCCTGCTTCAAGGCGGTGATGGAGGCGCGGCAGGCGGCGGTGCTGGTGCCGACGACGGTGCTGGCGCAGCAGCACTTCGCGACCTTCAGCGAGCGCCTCAAGCCCTACCCGCTGCGGGTGGAGATGCTGAGCCGTTTTCGCTCGCGGGCGGAGCAGGCGCAGGTCGCGCAGGGCCTGGCCGACGGCACGGTGGATATCGTCATCGGCACCCACCGCCTGCTGTCGCGCGACGTCAAGTTCAAGGCCCTGGGCCTGGTGGTGGTGGACGAGGAACACCGCTTCGGCGTGCGCCACAAGGAGCGCCTCAAGCAACTGCGCACGACGGTGGACGTGCTGACGCTGACGGCGACGCCCATCCCGCGCACCCTGCACATGGCGCTGTCCGGCCTGCGCGACATGAGCGTCATCAACCAGCCGCCGGAGGGGCGCCTGCCCATCCGCACTCGCGCCCTGCAAAAGGACGACGAGGTCGTCCGCGAAGCCCTGCTGCGCGAGCTCGACCGCGGGGGGCAGATCTATTTCGTGCACAACCGGGTGGAGTCCATCGCCCACGTCGCCGAGCACGTGCGCCAGCTCGTCCCCCACGCCCGCATCGCCATCGGCCACGGCCAGCTGCGCGAGGGCGAGCTGGAAAAGGTCATGTTCGACTTCTACGCCGGCGACTACGACGTCCTGGTGTGCACCACCATCATCGAGAGCGGGCTCGACCTCCCCAACGTCAACACCATGGTGGTGGACCGGGCGGACCTGCTCGGCCTGGCGCAGCTCTATCAACTGCGGGGGCGCGTCGGGCGCTCCGACCGCCAGGCCTACGCCTATCTCACGTGGACCCCGCACAAGCGCCTCACCGACCGCGCGCACAAGCGCATCGCCGCCATCAAGGAGTTCTCGCACCTGGGCTCGGGCTTCCGCATCGCCTTGCGCGACCTCGAGATCCGCGGCGCCGGCAACCTGCTGGGGCCGGAGCAGCACGGGTTCATGGTGACGGTGGGGTTCGAGCTCTACACGCAGATGCTGGCGCAGGCGGTGCAGGAGGTCAAGGGCGAAACCGCCGCCCCCGAACGCCAGGTTTCCCTCGACCTGCCGGTGGACGCTTACCTGCCGGAGCAGTATGTGCCGAGCCTCAACCAGCGCATAGATTTCTACCGCCGCATGGCCGCCGTGCGGCGCCCGGCACAGATGGCGGAGCTGCGGGCGGAGCTGCTCGACCGCTTCGGCGCGCCGCTGCCGGAGCCAACGGAGAACCTGTTCGAGCTGATCCAGCTCAAGCTCGACTGCCTGGCGGCCGGCGTCGCCAGCGTCACCAGCGAGCGGCTCCAGCTCCGCATCCGCTTTGCCGACGACCGCCGCCTGCAGCCAGCCCAGATGCGCAAGCTCCAGGCCCAGTTCTCCGCCGTGCGCGATCCCGAGTTTCGCCGGGCGAGCCCGGTGGTCAGCCACGACCGCATCCAACTGCTGACCCTGGGCCTGAGCCCGCGGCGCCTGCCCTCCCTGGTCGGCGAGATCGTGCGCCATGTGGGGGAAATGCTATCGCGCGGCGAAGTCTCATAGGTCGCAGGATCGGCACGGAGGCCAAGCGATGTCCGCGTCGAACACAGTAGGCATGGAGCAGCACGTGGCACAGCCGCCCTCGGCTGTGATGATTCATAATGCGCTGAGGATAGATTCATGCCAACCGCAGTCGGTGTGACGTTTCGCTCCGCCGGGCAGGTGCACTACTACGATCCCGGGGAGCTGGAGCTGAAGGAGGGCGACGCGGTGATCGCCCCCACCCCGCACGGCATCGAAATCGGTCAGGTCATGACCGAGCCGCGCGAGCTCGAGGCCGACCATCCCGACCAGCCTCTGCGCCCCGTCACGCGCAAGGCCACCGCCGATGACCTGCGCCGCGAGCAGGAGAATCGCGAGCGCGAGCGGCGCGCCTTCGACACCTGCGCCGAGCGCATCCAGCAGCACGGCCTGCCGATGAAGTTGATCGAGGCGCACTACACCTTCGACCGCAGCCGCGCCATCTTCTACTTCAGCGCCGAGGGGCGGGTGGATTTTCGCTGCCTGGTGCGCGATCTCGCCCGGGAGTTGCGCGCGCGGGTGGAGCTCCATCAGGTCGGGGTGCGCGACGAGGCCAAGCTCATCGGCGGCTTCGGCCCCTGCGGGCGCCCGCTGTGCTGCGCGACCTTCCTCTCGCGCCTGCAGCCGGTCGCCATCAAGATGGCCAAAGAGCAGAACCTCGCCCTCAACCCCTTGAAGATCTCGGGCGTGTGCGGCCGCCTCATGTGTTGCCTGAGCTACGAGTACGAGGGCTACCGCCGCGCCAAGGCCGAGCTCCCGCGCGTGGGCTCCCGGATCACGCTGCCGCAGGGCGCGGGCAAGGTGACGGAGGTCAACATCATCAAGGGCACGCTCAGCGTCGCCCTCGAAGACGGCACTCGCGTCGAGGTCGCGGCTCACCAGTGCGCGTGTGGAGCGGAGCGCCCGTGCGCGCCCCCGGCGCCGCCGGCCGAGGGCGAAATCGGCGGCGGCGAGGTGGCGCCCGTAGCCGGTGGCGACCCCGCCGCGCCGCCGCGCCCGACGGCCTCGGACCAGCAGGCGCCCCCGCGCCCCCGCCGGCGGCGCTCGCGCCGCGGCGGCTCGCGCAAGCCCAAGCCGGACGCGCCGCAGCAGGGGTAGGGGCAAGGCATGCCTTGCCCCTACCGAGGACACCCCCACGGGATTCCCCGTGCCGGGCGCGGCTTGTGTGCCCGCGGCACCATCGCCGCCAAAGGAAAGACCCCCGCGTGCCGAAACTATCCCGCGCCCGATGGTCAATCACTCGCGCAGGAGGACGATTATGCCCAACCCGGTAGTGCACTTCGAGATTCCGGCGGACGACATGGAGCGGCTCATGCGGTTCTACACCGACCTGTTCGGGTGGAAGATGGAGGCCGCGCCCGGCATGGATGATTTCGCGATGGTTACGACCATGACCGACGGCGCGGGCATCAACGGCGCGATCATGAAGAAGCGCGTGCCCGAGCAGACCATCATCAACTACGTGATGGTGGCCTCCGTCGCCGATTTCGCCGACAAGCTTCAGAAGCTGGGGGGAATGATGGTAGTGCCCAAGACCGCGGTGCCGGGGATGGGCTACTTCGCCGTCGGCCTCGACCCCGATCACAACCCCGTCGGCCTCTGGGAAACCGACGCCAACGCGGGGTAGTGGCGACGGCCAACCACTTGCCTCAGTCCAGCCGGTAATGGCAGCCGCGGCTTTCGGGGTTGCGGCGGGCGGCCTCGGTCACCATGAGCGCGACCTGGATGGCGTTGCGCAGGCCGACGATGGCGTCGGAGAGCTTGGTCTCGCGGTAGAATTGCTCGATGCGGTGGGCGAGGTAGCTGAGGTCGGCCTGCGCGCGATCGAGGCGCCGGCGCGAGCGCACGATGCCGGCGTAGTTCCACATCGTGGTCTTGATGGAGGACCAGTCCTGGATGACCAGCGCCGGGTCGAGCTCGTCGGTGAGGCCGACGTCATGCCACCCGGCGACGTGGTCGTAGGGCGGCTGATCGGCGGCGAGCTCGCGGCGGGCGACGTCTTGCCCCGCGCGCCGCCCCCACACCAGCGCCTCCAGCAGGCTGGTGCTGGCCAGGCGGTTGGCGCCGTGCAGGCCGGTGCAGCTCACTTCCCCCACCGCGTAGAGGCGCTCGATGTCGGTGCGCCCCGACAGGTCAACCTTCACCCCCCCGCACCCGTAATGGGCGGCCGGCACCACCGGGATCGCCTGGCGGGTGATGTCAACGCCGAAGCGCGCGCAGGTCTCGTAGATGGTCGGGAAGCGCTCGCGCGGGTCCACGTGCACGTCGCTCAGGTCGAGCAGGACATAGGCGTCGCCGCGCTTCAGCATCTCCTGGTGGATGGCGCGCGCGACGACGTCGCGCGGGGCGAGGTCGGCCAGCGGGTGGTACTGGCGCATGAACAGCTCGCCGCGCCGGGTGCGCAGCACCGCCCCCTCGCCGCGCAGGGACTCGGAGATGAGGAAGCCCTCGGCGTCGCGGTGGTAGAGGGCGGTGGGGTGGAACTGGACGTATTCGAGGTTGAGCACCTGCGCCCCCGCGCGCGCGGCCATGGCGATGCCGTCGCCGCGCACGACGCGGGGGTTGGTGGTGTGCAGGTAGATCTGGCCGAAGCCGCCGGTGGCAAGCACGGTGGCGGCGGCGAAGATGCGGCCGATGACGCCGCGCGCCCCGTCAAGCACGTAAGCGCCCAGGCAGCGATTGGGGCCGTAGCGATCAAGGGGCTCCAGGGAATGGTGGGGGATGGTGATGAGGTCCACCGCGGTGCGCGCGGCGAGCAGGCTCACCCCCGGGTGCGCGCGCACCGCGGCGATCAGCGGCCCGGCGATGGCGCGGCCGGTGGCGTCGTCGGCGTGCAAGATGCGGCGGGTGGAATGCGCGGCCTCCTGGGTCAGGTCGAGGTCGCCGCGTTCGTTGCGCGAGAACTCGACGCCCAGGCGCTGCACCAACAGCTCCTCCACCAGCGGCGGCCCCTCCCGCGCGAGCACCGCCACCGCCGCTGGCTCGCACAGGCCGTCGCCGGTGGCGAGGATGTCGCGCGCCAGCAGCTCGGGAGAATCGTCGAGGCCGTGGCCGATGATGCCGCCCTGGGCCTGGGCGGTGCCGGAGTCGAAGAAGTCCGCGGCGCCGCTGATGACGATGACCTTGAGGCCCGCGTCGGCGGCGGCGAGCGCCGCCGCGCAGCCCCCCGCGCCGGCACCGATGACCAGCAAATCCGCTGCGAAGTCCTCTGACACAACCGCTCCTCTCCGCCGCAGGCGGACAAGTAGACGCTGCGGCGGACCCGCTGACAGGTCCGCCGGCGCCATCGGCTGTGGTTTTCGGCGGCGGGCGCATCGTTTCCTGCGGGGGCCCGTCGCAGGGGCGGCCATCCCCCACGGCGAACAGAAACCGCGGAGGACATCCGGGGCGTGGCAATGGAAAGTCCTGCGGTCTGGCCGCCGCCGCTGACGACCTACGTGACACAGCGACTGCAGTGCGCCCCCGAGGCGCTGACGGAACCGGGGGTGCATTTCGTGGTCGCGCGCGAGCGGCGGCTGCGGGTATGGCGCTACGTGATCCCGCTGTGGCTTATGGTCTTCGACCGGGCGGCCGTGGTGTCGAGCGCGCCCGAGCTGGCGCGGTCGGTCGAGGAATTGCTGCAGGCGGCGACGCTGGCGGACCTGCTGACCGAGGGCACGAAAGCGACGCTGGAGCGAGTCATCGTCGAGTCGGGTCCGCGGGAGTGGTTTCGGCGCGCGCTGTGGCTCTACTGCACGCGGGAGATGTTCGCGCCGCGCGCAGCCGCGAAGGTGCTGCCGGTGCCGCCGGATCACCCGGAGGGACGCGCCCTGCGCGAGCGCCACCGGGGCGAAGTTTTCGGCGTGTTTCGGGGACGCGAGCTGATCTCGCGCTCGAGCATCAAGACCGAGAGCGACGTCGCTTGGGAGGTTGCGGTCGCCACCGCCGAGCGCCATCGCCGCCGCGGGCTGGGGGCGAGCGTGGTTTCGCGCGCCACCGAGTTCATCCTCGACCACGGCCGGCTCGCGCTCTATCACTGCGAGGACACCAACGAGGCCTCGCGCCGCCTGGCGGAGTCGCTCGGCTACCGGGTATTCGCGCGCGAGCTGGCGTGGTCGGTGGACGCGATGTGGGTGCCGTGGTTCTGGGAGGGCGCGCCCTCGAGCTAGCAGCGGGGAGCGCGTGCCGCGGTTGGGGCGGACGGGCAGGACCCAACCTGCAGCGAGAGGATGTCCGGTGAAGCCAGGATGGTTACGGGTAGGGGCGCTTGCAGGTGCGGCCGTGCTGCTGGCGGCGGGCTGCGCCAAGGGGCCGTCACGCGGCCCCGGCGGGAGCGGTCAGGTCACCCTGACCGGGGCGGGGGCGACGTTCCCCTACCCGCTGTATTCGAAGTGGTTCGATGAGTATGAGTTCGCGGCCGGGGTGCGCATCAACTACCAATCCATCGGCAGCGGCGGCGGCATTCAGCAGCTCAAGGCCGGCACCGTGGACTTCGGCGGCAGCGACACCCCGCTGTCGGACCAGGAGGCCGCCGCCATGCCCGGCCCGGTGGTGCACATCCCCACCGTCGCGGGGGCGGTGGTCATCGCGCACAATCTGCCCAAGGTGACGGAGTTGCGCCTGAGCGGCGAGACCATCGCCGACATCTACCTCGGCGAAATCAGGCGCTGGAACGACTCGCGCATCGCCGAGCTCAATCCCGGCGTGCGCTTCCCCGACGCGCCGATTGCGGTCGTCTATCGCTCCGACGGCAGCGGCACCACCTCCATCTTCACCCACTACCTGGCCGCCGTCAGCCGGCCTTGGGCCGGCCGCGTCGGCGCCGGCAAGTCGGTCAACTGGCCGGTCGGCATCGGCGGCAAGGGCAATGAGGGCGTCGCCGGCGTGGTCAAGCAGACCCCCGCCAGCATCGGCTACGTCGAGCTGGCATACGCGGAACACAACCGACTGCCCTACGCCCGCGTGCGCAACGCCGCCGGCAGCTTCGTCGCGCCCACCATCGAGGCCACCGCCGCCGCCGCGGCCGGCGCCGCCGCGGCCATGAAGCAGGACCTGCGTGTGAGCATCGTCAATTCGCCCGCCCCCAACGCCTACCCCATCGCCGGCTTCACCTACCTGCTGGTCTATCGCGACCAGCGCGACCGGGCCAAGGGCGAGGCGCTGGCGAAGTTCCTGGACTGGGCGCTTGACGACGGCCAGGCCTTCGCCGAACCGCTGCTCTACGCGCCCCTGCCGGCCGCCGCGGTCGAGCTCACCCGGGCTGCCCTGCGCACTTTGACCTTCCGGGGCAAGCCGCTGCTCGCGGAGAAATGAGAGATGGCCGCCCCCTCCGCGCCCCAGACCTCCGTGCGGCGCCGCGGGCTGTTCGGCGCTAACGCGGGGGATCGCGCCTTCCGCTGGGGGACGCTGCTGGTTGCGAGCAGCGTGCTGGCGCTCATCGGGGTGCTGGCCTACGAGTTGACGACCGCCTCGCTGCCCGCGATGCGTCAGTTCGGCTGGCGGTTCCTCACTACCTCGACCTGGGATCCGGTGCATCGCGTCTTCGGCGCGCTGCCATTCATCTACGGGACGCTCGTGTCATCTTTTCTGGCGCTGCTGCTGGCGGTGCCGGTGAGCCTGGGGGCGGCATTGTTCCTGGCCGAGCTGGTGCCCCGTTGGCTGCGCGGCCCGGTGTCCTTCCTGGTCGAATTGCTGGCGGCGGTGCCGAGCGTGGTGTACGGACTGTGGGGCATCTTCGTGCTGGTGCCGCTGCTGCGCCCCGCCCAGGCCTGGTTGGGGCAACACCTGGGGTTTCTGCCGTTGTTCCAGGGGCCGCCTTATGGCATCGGCATGTTGGCTGGCGGCTTGATTCTGGCGATCATGATCACCCCCATTATCACCGCCGTCTCGCGCGAGGTGCTGCAGGCGGTGCCGGTCTCCCAGCGCGAGGCCGCCTACGCGCTGGGCTCCACGCGCTGGGAGGCGATCCGCGGCCCGGTGTGGCGCTACGCCCGCGCCGGCATCTTGGGTGCGATCATCCTCGGCTTCGGTCGCGCCGCCGGCGAAACCATGGCCGTGACCATGGTCATCGGCAACCGACCGGAGATCTCCGCCTCGCTCTTCAGCCCCGGCTACACCCTTGCCAGCGCGCTCGCCAACGAATTCCTGGAGGCGACGCAAACGCTCCACACCGCGGCGCTGCTGGAGCTGGCCCTCATCCTGTTCGCCATCACCATCATCATCAACGCGCTCGCGCGCCTGCTGCTGTGGAGCACGGCGCAAGGGATGGCGCGCGGAGTGCGCGAATGAGCCGCCGCCAGTCGCTATCCCGCAGCCGCGCCCGCGAGGCCCGGCGGGCGGCCGCTAACGGCCTGATGTGGGCATTCGCGGCGTTGGCGACCATCGCCGCCCTGGTGCCGCTGGGGATGGTGCTCTACTACATCGTCATCCAGGGGCTGCCGGCCCTCAACCTGGCCTTTTTCACTCATCTGGCCCGGCCCGTGGGAGAGCCCGGCGGAGGCATGGCCAACGCCATCGTCGGCACCCTCATCCTCATCGGGCTGGCGAGCGCGGTGGGGCTGCCCGTCGGCATCCTGGGCGGCATCTACCTCGCCGAGTTCGGCAACCACCGCTTCGGCGCGGGGGTGCGCTTCGCCGCCGACGTTCTCGCCGGCGTGCCCTCGATCGTCGTCGGCATCCTGGTGTGGGTGATCGTCGTCGTCCCCATGCAAGGCTTCTCCGCGCTGGCGGGGGGGCTAGCGCTGGGTATCATGATGATCCCCACCGTCATCCGCACCACCGAGGAGCTGGTGCGCCTGGTGCCGGTGTCCCAGCGCGAGGCGGCGTTGTCCCTGGGCGCTACTCACTGGCGCACCGTCTTCAAGGTCGTGCTGGTGGCGGCGCGGGGCGGCGTCATCACCGGCGTGCTGCTGGCGGTCGCCCGCATCGCCGGCGAGACCGCGCCGCTGCTGTTCACCGCGTTCGGCAATCGCTTCTGGAGCGCGCGCCTCGACCAACCCATCGCCAGCCTGCCGGTGCAGATCTACTACTATGCGATCGCCCCCTATGACGACTGGCACGCCCAGGCGTGGGCGGGGGCGCTGGTGCTGGTGCTCATCATCCTGATTCTGAGCGCGGCCGCGCGCTATGCCACCCGCGGGCGCCTGCGCGCCATTCGCTGAGGTACAATGTCCGACACCATCAGACGAGACATGTCCCCCGCGACGCCCGCCGCCGGCGCCGCCAAGGTTGAGGTGCAGGGGCTACACTTCTACTACGGTCATTTCCACGCCCTGCGCGGGCTCGACCTGGTGATCCGCGAGCGCGAAATCACCGCCTTCATCGGGCCCTCCGGCTGCGGCAAGTCCACCTTCCTGCGCGCCATCAACCGCATGAACGACATCATCGAGGGCGCCCGCACGCGCGGGCGCGTGCTGCTCGACGGCGAAGACATCTACCGCCCGGAAGTGGACGTGGTGGCGCTGCGCAAGCGGGTGGGCATGGTCTTTCAGCGGCCCAACCCCTTTCCCATGTCGGTCTTCGATAACATCGCCTTCGGGCCGCGCATTCACCGCCTCGCCCGCGGCGCCGGCCTGGAGGCGCTGGTGGAGCGCAGCCTGCGCCGGGCGGCGCTGTGGGACGAGGTCAAGGACCAGCTGCGCCAGTCCGCGTTCTCGCTCTCCGGCGGACAGCAGCAGCGCCTGTGCATCGCCCGCCTGCTGGCGGTGGACCCCGAGGTCGTGCTCATGGACGAGCCGTGCTCGGCACTGGATCCCATCTCGACGCTGCGCATCGAGGAGCTGATGGTCGAGCTCAAGCAGGACTACACCATCGTCATCGTCACCCACAATATGCAGCAGGCGGCGCGCGTATCCGACCGCACCGGCTTCTTCTTGAGCGGCGAGCTGATCGAGTTCGATGTCAGCGAGAAGGTCTTCACGCGCCCCGCGGACAAGCGCACCGAGGACTACGTGACGGGCCGCTTCGGGTAGGGCGGGGACTGACTGTACCCGCCCGGAAGGGGACCGTGCCCATTCGTAAGGGGACAGTCCCCATTCGGGGACCGTCCCTATTCGGGGACCGTCCCTGGCGCGGGCGCCGAAAGGAGAGCCGATGGAGCACTTGCGCAAAGGCTTCGATGAGCAGCTTCAGGAGCTCCAGCAGGAGGTGGTGCGCATGGGTTCGCTGGCGGGCCAGGCGCTGGGCGTCGCCATGCGCATCTTGGTCGAGCGCGCGCCCGCGCTGGAGCGCGAGGTCTTCGATTACGAGAACCAGGTGGACGCCCTCAACCTCGACATCGAGCGCCGCGGGGTGCAGCTCCTGGCGACGCAGCAGCCGATGGCGCGCGACCTGCGCACCCTGGCCGCCGTGCTCAAGATCATCAGCGACCTCGAGCGCATCGGCGACTACAGCGTAGATCTCGCCCACCAGGCGGTGGAGCTGTCGGCGCGGCCGCTGTTCAAGCCGCTGATTGACCTGCCGCAGATGGCCGACATCGCCCAGGAGATGCTGCGGCAGGTGCTGGCGGCGTTCGTCGCGCGCGACATCGAAGCGGCGGTGGCGACCATCGAGCGCGACCACGAGGTGGATCGCCTCTACCGGCTGCTGCACACCGAGATCGTGGAGTACCTGGAGCGCGACCCCCAGGTCGCCTTCCAGGCGGTGCGCCTGATTATGATCGGCACCTACCTGGAGCGCATCGCCGACCACATCACCAACGTCGGCGAGCGCATCTGGTACATGGAGACGGGCGAGCTCAAGGAGCTGCACGAGTAGGGCGGGCGGGGACTGTCCCTACGTGGACTGGGGCGGGCGGGGACTGTCCCTACGTGGACTGTACCCGCCCGGAAGGGGACCGTCCCTGGGCGCAGGACGGCGGGTGCGCCGCAGCAGGAACTTGCGCCGCCCCAGTACCGTCACCATCCGCTGGGCGAGATCGCCCGCCTCGGCGGGTTCGAGCCGGCGCCCGCCGTATTCGGCGGCGAGGTAGGCGCTCACAATGTCGCGCATGGGCGCCGCCTGCGGGCCCAGGGTGCGCCCCAGCCAGCGCGCGTATTCGCTGGCGGTGGCGTCCGGCGCCTTGGGCAGGCCCCAGGTTCGCAGCCACCGGCACATGCGCTCGTAGCAGCAATGCGCGTATCGCTGGAGCTGCTCGGTATCGCCGGCGCGCGGCAGGGAAGGCGGCCGCTCGCGGCGCGCGCGGCGAACGCCTAGCAGCAGCAGCGCCAACGCTGCCAGCCCCGCGGGCGCTTTCCACCGCCACCCCGGTATCGCCGCCAGGGCGCGAAACGGTGCCCCGGCCGCGCGCCTGATGGCATCAACCGCGCGGCCGAAGGTCTTTGTCGCCCGCTCCAGCACTGGGGGAGCAGCCTCCACCGGCGGGCTGGGGTCCAGCTCCAGCCAGCCGTAGCCGTCAAGGAAGACCTCAACCCAACTGTGGGCGTGCTTCTCGCGCACCACCCACCACCCGGTCTCCGTCTCCACTTCGTCGCTGCGGAAGCCGGTGACCACGCGCGCGGGGAGGCCGTTGAGGCGCGCCAGCACCGCCAGCGCGCTGGCGAAGTAGTCGCAGTAGGCGCCGTCCATGTGATGCAGGAAGTAATCCACGTGATCCACGCCCGCGGGCGGCGGGGTGACGCGATCGCGATACACGAACTCGCGCTGAAGATAGGCGTTGAGAGCAAGCGCGCGGTGGAGGTCGGAGCGCTCGCCGGCGGTGATGCGCCGGGCCAGGCGGCGCGTGCGCTGCGGCAGGCGCGGCAGCGACAGAAGGCGCTCCCGCTCGGTCGCCGGAAGCGTCGCGCGCGGACGATAGACGGCGACGCCGGGCGGCGCCTTGCGTCGAGAGATGACACCGTAGGACGCGCCCGGCCGCATCGGCGCGGACTGGCCGAGGACCGAGGAGTCGCTCACTTTGGCGTGCCACAGGCGCCCGCGCAGGGACTGCGCCTCATAGGCGGCGACGAGCACGCCCTGCATGGGCGCCGCCAGGTGAAAGACCTGCTTCAGCTCCGAACTCGGCACCCCCGCGAGCAGCCCCGGATCGTGGGACCCCACCCTCCATTCGCCGTCTCGCGAGTCGAGGGATTGCGAGCGTGGTCGCGTACGGGGTGCGCGCCGGGAGCGCGCATCGCCTGCCGCCACCCGCGGCGGCGAGTTGCTCCACCCGCTGCCGGTGTAGGTGTCGAGCGTGCTCGCGCGCCACAGCGCGTCTGCCGGCGAGTCCACGCGGAAGAGCACGGTCTTGCGCAGCGACCGCCCGCTGCCCAAGTTGATCGAGTTGTCGGGCACGACCCAGCCGGGGGCGACAAGCTGATAGACCTTGAGTGCGATCAGCAGGTCTGCCTGCGACCCGTAGCGCTTCATCAGCAAGCGGGGAAGGTTGATCCACCCGAAAGCGACGCTGACCGCCAAGGTGATCGGCACCAGCTTGAGCCACGTTGCGGCGACGGCATTGGCCAGCACCAGGAGGCGACGCCGCGAGCGCAGCCGGCGCCGCGCCCGCACCCCCACCGCCCACCGCTCGCCGTGGTTGAAGGCAAGCAGATAGAGCGCGCCCAGGAAGAACAGCAGCAGCCCGACGATGACCGACGCGTTGCGCACCGCGATCGCCGACAGCAGGATGGTGCTGAGCGCGGGGATGACGGATAGGACGAGGTCGCGGTCGGTGAGCAGGGTGAAGGAGCGCAACATCGCGACCGTCAGGAATGCCTGGATCACGAGGGCGATGGCGTCCCGATCGTCGAAGGTCACAAAGACGCTCCACAGGTCTCCCCCCGCTTGCGGCAGCGGCAGGCGCAGCGCTATGGCGAAGAAGAAAAGCAGGGCGACGCCGACCATGCCCAGGTTCAGCAACCGCCGGTCGGCGCCCGTGGACCGCAGATACATGCTCGCCGGCGTCCCCAGCAGCACCAGCCCCAGCGCCAGGTATGGGAATGCCGGCATCAGGTAGATCGGCCACGCCGAGATGATGGCCGCGATCGTCACCAGCGCCGCGGCGCCGTAGGGCAGGGCCTGGCGGGCCCACCATGGTTGCTCGGGGACTTGCGTTACAGCCATAAGCGGGCGGCTCCCAGGGCGGAAGCGAGGTCCTCCCCCCGGCGCACGGGGCAGACTGCGTTAGCCGCGCCGAAGGCGGCCGCCAGCAGCTCGCCGTACGCTGCCTCGAGGCGGGGATCGGGCGCGGCGGCGAAGCTGTGGGGGGCGATGAGAACCGCGGTGACGTGGGTGCCGGCGCTGCGGAGCATGAGCATGGGATGCGCCGCATGGGGATCGGCCGACGGCGTGACGAGCAGCACCGTGGAGGCGGCGGGGAGCTGGGCCAGGCGGCTGGCGAGCGCCGAGGCGAAACCGGCGTCGCCGTCGGCGCGGGCGACGGCGAGATGCTCGAGCGCCTGGTGGAGCTGATGCTCGCCGCGATCCATGGGCAGGAGGAAACCGTCGGCGCCGGTGGTGATCAGGCTCAGGGCGTTGCCGGCGTCAATCACGTGCTGGGCCAGGGAGGCGGCGATGGTCACCGCATACTCCAGGGTGGAGTGAGCGCCCGCGCCCCGGTGCGCGTCGCGGTGCAGGTCGAGCACGATGGTGGCCGCCGCGGACAGGCGCTGCTCGTACTCGCGGACCGCAAGCCGGCCGGTGCGGGCGGTGGACCTCCAGTGGATGCGCCGCAAGTCGTCGCCGTGCTGATAGGGGCGAATGCCGTAGAACTCCTGGGCGGCGCCGGCCGCGGGCGCCGTTCGCAGCTCGCGCAGGCGGTATGCTGACAGCCCCCGCATGGTCAGGTGCGGGAGCGGCAGGGGCCGCGGGTACACGATCAGCTCGGCGGGCGGGCCCAGCGCCTGCGAGCGCACGAAGATCCCGACCGCATCCGCTCCCTGCATGGTCAGCGGCCCCAGCCGGTAGTGGCCGCGCAGGGGGAAGGCAAGCTCGTGGCGGAGTTCATCCGCCCCGGCGTCGGGCTCGGCCTGAATGAGGTACTGCGACTCCTCGGTCTCATCGCGCGTGAGGCAGCGCACCGGGTCCTTGATGAGGACGGTCGGCGCCGAACCCGGCGGGTGATGCAGGGTCAGGGTCATCGCCAGCGGCTGGTGCTGGAAGATGCGGTTTCCTGCCAGGCGCCGCGTCAGCGACAGGCCGCGCAGCGAGCGCCGCGCGGAGATGTAGGCGCCCACCAGCAAGCTGACGGTTGCCCACCACAGCAGGTATGCGGCGTAGGCGTCGTTGAGCAGGGCGACCACGTAAAACGCGACCGAAACGGCGGCCAGCCTTTTCGCGTTACGCGTCCACATCGGGGTCATCCCAGCCCGCATTCACTTCGAGCCGGGCTCGCCTCGCGGCCGCCCCGGACCGCTCCCCGAGCCATGAGCGCCTTCGCCCCCGACTCGTCGGGGCGCCGCGATGACGCCGGGGACGCCCCCGGCTAGTCCGCCCGGGAGTCGTCGCCGCCGGGCCGCCGCTCCATGCAGCTGCGGTAGAGCTCCGGCAGGTGCAGGCGCACCTGCTCCGCCAGCTCCTGGTCGGAGATGCCGGTGAGGCGCTCGTGCACCTCGTACTGGTCGGCGACCCAGCGCGCGATCTTGAGCACGTCGCGCCGGCGCACCTGGTGATCGCCCTCCAGCCCCAGGAAGTCGCATACCCAGCGGGTGACGCCATCCACCCCGCTCTTGTCGGTGATGGCGACCCGCGGCGGCCGCCCCAGCAGGGCGCAGGTGTCGAAGATATTGTAGATGCGCTCGTCGCGGCGCAGGCCGTGGGCGTGGATGCCGGCCATGGTGCGGTTGAAGTTGGCGCCGACGAAGGGCTGGCCCGGCGGAATCAGCGCCCCGACCTCGGTCTCGAAGTAGCGGGCGAGGTCGGTCAGCACCCGCAGGTCGGCGCCGTTGAGCGTGCCCTTGAGGCCCGCGTACTCGACCAGCGCCCCCTCCAGCGGTGGATTGCCCGTGCGCTCGCCGAAGCTGAAGAGAGTGGTGTTGACAGCGTCACAGCCGTAGAGCCAGCAGGTGACGGCGTTGATGTGCGCCTTGTGGAAGTCGTTGTGCCCGTGCCACTCCAGCCGCTCCGGCGGGATGCCGCCCTCGTGCGTCACCAGGTAGATGAGCTTGGGGATGCTGCGCGGCAGCGCCGCCCCGGGGTAGGTGACCCCGTAGCCGAGGGTGTCGCACAGCCGCACCTTGGGCTTGAGGTCGTCGCCCACTTGCTCGCCCAGCTCCGCCAGCTTCTGCACGAACGGCAGCACGAAGCCCTCGAGGTCCGCGCGCGTCACGTCCTCCAGGTGGCAGCGCGGCCGCACCCCCGTCGCCAGCGCCTGCTCCACCACGCGCAGGTACTGGTCGAAGGCCTCGCGCCGCGTCATCTTTTGCTTGTGGAAGATGTGGTAGTCGCTGGCCGAGGTCAACATGCCGGTCTCGGTCAGGCCCAGGTCCTTGACCAACTGAAAATCGCCCTCGTCGGCGCGGATCCAGCCGGAGATGCGCGGGTAGGGGTGCCCCAGCTCGCGGCACAGCTCGACCGCGCGCCGGTCCTTGGCGGTGTAGAGGAAGAACTCGGTCAGGCGGATGACGCCGTTGGGGCCGCTGAGGCGCGCGAGCAGGTCGTAGATGTCGCGGATCTGCTCCGGCGAATAGGGCGGCCGCGCCTGCTGGCCGTCGCGGAAGGTGGTGTCGGTGATGAAGATATCGCGCTTGACCGCCGCGCGGGGATCGAACTCGACGACCTGGCCGGCGATCTCCTCGCGGATGACGCCGTCGAAGGTTATCAACGGTACCTGGTGGTAGGGGAAGATGTCCTCCAGCAGGTTGGGCTGCTCCACCTCCCGCACTTCGCGCCGATGATTCATCAAGCGACCTCCCGTGGGATGCCCCGAGTATATACTATCGGGCCGGTTCAAGGCAACCGCGAGGGCCGCCTCAGGCTCTTGACAAACGCGCGGGGGGGTATAATCTGGACGCTTGAGCTCCGACCGGGGTCTGGCTCTACGATTTCGAGCGTTCACGCGATGGAAGGGGTCCACGAGCGTGAGCAGGCCCTGCCGGGAAACCGATAATCTGAATCGTCGGGCGCTCAATCCGCCTGGGCGATATGGTGCGGCTCGTATTCCTTATTGGGGTGCGGGCCGCTCTTGTCTTGCCAATATCAGTAGGGCAGGCGTCTCGTGGCTAGGTCGCCGTTGGCGACCGCCACCCCGGCCCTGTCGGGCTTAGGGGCCTGCCGGCATTCTCGCCCCGACATGTCGGGGCGCCACCGGATATTGTGCAAACGAGGAGGGCGGTGCCCTGACCTTGCCCCCTAGAACGAGTCCAGGTGAAATGTTAGTATTTGGGGGCTGGACCGTCAAGGAGGAGCAAGGGAGATGAGTCAGAAGCGTTACACGCCGGAGCAGATCATCCATAAGTTGCGGGAAGCAGAGGTGGAGATCAGCAAGGGGGGAACCGTTGGGCAAGCGTGCAAGAAGATCGGGGTGACGGAACAGACGTTTTATCGCTGGCGGGCCGAATACGGTGGCCTGCGGCTAGACCAGGCGAAGCGGTTGAAGGGGCTGGAGGCGGAGAACGCACGGCTGAAGCGCATGGTGGCGGATCAAGCGCTGGATATCGCGATCTTGAAGGAAGCGGCCTCGGGAAACTTCTGAGCCCGGCCAAACGCCGGGCGGCGGTGGAGCATGTGCGTGACGCCCTGGGTCGGGCGCGAGTGTCAGAGCGACGTGCGTGTCGGGTGTTGGGTCAAGCGCGGTGTACGCAGCGGTGGGAGCGCTGCGTGCCCAGCGACGAACCCCGACTGGTGAGGCGGATGGTGGAGCTGGCGAGCGACTACGGGCGGTACGGATATCGCCGCATCACCGCCTTGCTGGGGCAGGAAGGCTTCCGGGTCAACCACAAGCGGGTGGAGCGCCTGTGGCGCCTGGAGGGCCTGAAAGTGCCACAGAAGCAGCCTAAGCGGGGTCGGCTGTGGCTGAATGACGGT
>DATLAK010000178.1 GCA_035527535.1 Armatimonadota bacterium | reverse complement strand
CCGCACTCGTACAGCCAGTAGTGGAGCCGCATGCACTTGCGGGCGCACCGCAGGCGCGAGTGGGTGAGGCGCGGATCGCGGACCTCTTCCTCTTCCAGGGTCTTCTGCATGCTCGGCGCGAATGCCGCCGTCACACAGTCGGCCACCTCGTTGCCGTAGTCATCGCGCTGGCCGCTCATGCTTCGACCTCCTCGTCCTCCGGCTCCCGATCCTTCAGTGGGAGCCGTGTCTGGCCGCTGCGTAGCTCGTCGACGTAGGCCATCATGTCGTCGATGGCCTGGTCGTAATCCTGCCGCGCCTCTTTGGCCTTGAGCCTTGCGGCATCCAGCGCGCGCCCGGCGCCGGCGACCTCAGACCGGTGCTCGTAGAGGATCGTGATCTGCTCAGAAGTCATCTTCCTGTTGCTGACTGCATCTCCGTCCATCTCGATGACCTTCTTCGCCATGGCATCCTCCAGTGGGTTTCCCGGGCGGGGCGGACAGTCCCCGCCCGGGCGGTTCGGCCCTGCCGGTCAGCGCGGCCGGCGCAGGCCGTCGGCTCTACTCGTACAGGTCAGGCCCGCGGCCTGCGGCAGCGCACTCATGCGCACGCAGGGCTGCCCGCTGCTCCTGGGCAGATGCGCCCTCGGGCATGTCGTCCGGATGCAACGGCGGCAGAAGCTCCAGCGTGACCTGGGCCGATGCGCGGAAGTACTCCCGCCGGCTGGCATCGATGAAGCTCAGCGCCAGCCGTTCCGCCTCCTCTCGCGTGTGCGCCTGGAGTTGAACGACTGCCTCCAGCCGGATGACATACGGCCGCAGCGGCATGTCCACGCCCGCTCTGCTGACTCCGGCTCTCGTCGTCATACTGTGCCTCCGTTCACCTGGACAGATCCGCGTCCGCTCGCCTGGCAGTTCTGCGGGAACGCCATGTCGCCGTCATTCGCTCGCCTCATCGGATGGTCCCCTCTCTTTCCAGACTCTCAAGGCGCGCCCACCGCGCGGGCTCGCTGTCTTGCGTCGGTGGACCGCCGCGCAGTCTGCATTCAGCCAGCGAACGCGCTGCCGCGTACTGTGGGATCGAATACATGATGCTGGGCGCCTCCTCCCGCCGCTTGCACATCCAGGCGGCTACGTCGGCGCAGGCGGTCTGCATGTCGTCCTCCCTGTCCATTCGTGGTCATTCCGCGAGGCCGTAGAACCACCCGATCGGCACACGCCGCACGCACATCTCCGGCAGGCCCGAGGGGTCTTCCGAGCAGCCGTACGCCAGCAACACGGCGTCCCCGACCACGTGGATCGCCGGGTAGCTGTAGGCGCGCGTTACGTCCGACTCGATGAGCTGCGCCGAATGCCACGTGCGCGCCCCGTCGCTGGAGAGCGCGCACGTCAGGGGTGTGCGCCGGCTCGCCAGGTCCGGCAGAGGCAGACCCCACCGGCGGTCGCGGTCATTCCAGACGGCCAGCAGATCGCCCGTCGGCAGTGTCGCCACAGCCATCGGACTGATCGGGCTGCGCAGGTGCGTAGGAGCGGGCAAGGACCAGCGCTCCCCGCCATCCTCGCTGCGCATCTGCCACTGCCGCCCGGTGCTGGTCCGCGCCCAGGACCAGATACTCCCGTCTGCCAACTCGACCACGCCCGGCTCATGTGCGCCCGATACCGATGCGCGGGGAAGCGTCCACCAGTCCGCCGCCTCCCGCCAGGTCTGCCCGGCATCGTCGGAGAGGAAGAACATCCAGATGCCGCGCAGGTCGAAAGCGGCCGGATCGCTGAGGTCGTCCAGGCGCGTGCGATGGTAGGCGGCAGGCACCATCAGGCGGCCGCCAGCCAACCGGACGGCACGCTGATTGGCAATCACGAAGTAGCCCGGCGCGGGCATGCACAGCACGGGCTCGCCCCAGCTCTCGCCCTCGTCCGCGCTTGTGCGCATCCACAGCCGACAGTCCGCCAGCGACTGCATCCGGTGATACCACAGCCCGATCCGGCCGTCGTCGAGCCGCAACAGCGACGGCCCCCCGACGTTGCAGGCGGCATCGTTCGCCACGAGCAGCCGGTCCTGCGCCGCCCACGTGCGCCCGCCGTCCTCGCTGATCCGCCCCGTGACGACCGCCGGCGACATGTCGTCCCAGTCCTCGCCCGTGTGGTGCTGGTAGGCCAGAAGCACGCGCCCGCCTGCGAGCGTCACGAAGGCGCCCATGCAGTTGCGGGGGTTGCCCGGCCCGTGCGGGAGGTGCAGCGTGACCTCACCGGCGGGCGGAGTCTGAAAGATCTGCGTCGACTGCGCTGCCTTCAGCAGAAGAATCGAAGGGGGCGGCGGGGTTGCCGGCTCAAGATGGGGCCCCATCCTGTAGCGATCGGCTCCAGCGTCACCCCCCGTTGTGTACAGAATGATCACCGCGAATACTGCCAGCACGCTCAGTCCCAGCCCCATCAGTAGCCACATGGGGATTGCCGTCATCAGCCGCAGTATTCTGGATTCTAGCTTCGTCATTGCGTGCTCCTTTACTCGCCGCCCATGGTCTTGGCGGCGAAGGCCGCCATTACGTCGAGGCGCAGCGTGTAGCGGTAGACGCGCCGGCCTTGCCTGTTGCGGCCCTCATCGGCCGTGTGGATGGGGTCGCCGTCCCGCTCAGTCACGAAGCCGAGAGCGGCGAGCCAGCAGCGGGCGGCATGGATATCGGTCGAGACGGCGACCGCGTCGATCTCGCGCGCGAGCTCCATGCTGGTGGCGGAGCCGCCCACCCGAATGAGGCCGGCGATGACGCGGCGGGCGGCGCGCGAGGACCAGTGCGTGCGCTTGTGGTCGACGAGTGCGTGGGTGTCAGTCGCCATCCGGCACCTCCCGGGCCTCGACCATGAGCTCCGGCGGGCAGATGGGCGTCTCGCAGTTGGAGGCGCGGATCAGCATCTTGTCGACGGACGACTCCAGGTACTTCCAGCTGTTGCGCACCTTGACGCGCTTCAGGCCCCACTCGGCGAGGAGGTATGGCAGCATCTCGTAGAAGCGGGCGCGGCTGATGCCGAGCCGTTCGGCGGTCTGCTCGGGGCTGAGCACCTGCTGGCCGGGTCGCACGTCCCAGAGGGTGCGGTCGGGCAGGCGCGGCGGTTGACGACGCTTCTTCGACTTGTCCGTGGTGGGGCTCATACGGTGTCTCCGGTTAGCCCCGCGTGTGCCGTGCTATGTCAGACAAGGCTTGCGGGGACGACACTTGTGTGGTAAAATGGGATACGCAAAGGAAGCGAGCCCAGCGGGACACCTCTTTGGCCGGAGAGTCCGCCGAGCTCGCTCGCATCGGGAGGCCGATTATGATCCCCCGTCTGCTGTCTTGTGGTGTCAGACACATGGCCATGTCTCCTCTCCGGCCCTGGAGTTACAGAGTGCATCTTATAGCATTGCTTGTGCGATGGCAAGTCATACTTGTAGAGGAGCGTCCTCTTACGGTGCGCCGTTATGATGCAAGGAACACCAGGACAACGACTTAGAGAAATTCGACAACGGCTGCGGATTTCGCAGGCGACCCTCGGGAGAATCTTCGGGAAGACCGGCGCATATGTGTCCCTGATTGAACATGACCGGCATCCAGTGCCCCAGGAACTGTGCACCTATCTCGCACAACAGCATGGGCTTAGCATCAACTGGTTGTTGACGGGCGCAGGTGTGCGGTACATTCCAAAAGCTGGGAGCCCAGCTGAAACGCAGGGGGCATACGTGGCGGCACCGACGGCGGTTCTGCTCGCGGAACTGGACCGCCGGATCGAGGTCGCGCAGAGGCAACAGGACGATCCGGTGATCTTTACCGATGACCTGGACGCCTTCGAGCAGACCGAGGGCGCCCATCGCTTCCGGGCTGTCCCTTTCCTGGCCGGACGGGCGGCGGCGGGATCGGGGCTCGTCGTGGACGAGGACGAGGTGCAGGGCTACGTTGTAGTCCACGAGCA
>DATLAK010000177.1 GCA_035527535.1 Armatimonadota bacterium | reverse complement strand
TCCTTCCCGACCCTCTCACCCTCGTCTCCCTGCCTCCCGCCCGCCCCGAAACCGCCGGAGACGCCCGACGGGCGTCTCCGGAACTCCCTTGAGACCCATACGTCCTCACAGGATCGCAAGATACCGATCCAGCTCGAACCCGCTCACGTGCGAGCGGTAGGCCTCCCACTCGATCTTCTTGTTCGCGATGAACTTCTCGAAGATGTGGTCCCCGAGCGCCTCCCGCACGAGCATGCTCTTCTCCGTCTCCGCGATCGCCTCGTCCAGGCTTCCCGGAAGCGATGCGATCCCGCGTCGCTCACGCTCCTCCGCACTCATGTGGAAGATGTCCTCCTCGACGGCGTCGGGGAGCTCATATTCCTCCGCGATGCCCCTGAGCCCGGCGGCGAGCATCACCGTGAACGCCAGGTAGGGGTTGCACGCCGGGTCGGGACAGCGGAACTCCGCCCTCGTCGCCTTCTCCTTGCCGGGCTTGTACATCGGCACCCGGACCAGCGCCGAGCGGTTCCGTCGACCCCACGAGACGTAGACCGGCGCCTCGTACCCCGGCACCAGCCGCTTGTACGAGTTCACCCACTGCGCCACCACCGAGCAGATCTCCCGCGAATGCCGCAGCAGTCCCGCGATGAACTGCTTGCCGAGCGGAGACAGGTGGTACTGGGCGTTGGCATCGAAGAAGGCGTTCTTGTCGCCCTTGAACAGCGACATGTGGGTATGCATACCGCTGCCGTTCTCGCCGTAGATGGGCTTGGGCATGAAGGTCGCGTAGATGCCGTTCTGCAGCGCGATCTCCTTCACCACCAGCCGGTAGGTCATGACGCTGTCGGCCATCGTCAACGCGTCGGTATAGCGCATGTCAATCTCGTGCTGGCTGGGGGCAACCTCGTGGTGGCTGTACTCGACGCCGATGCCCATGTCCTCCAGCGTCAGCACCGTGTCGCGGCGCAGGTCGTGCGCCACATCCAGCGGCGTCAGGTCGAAGTAGCCGCCCTCGTCCAAGACCTCGGGCCGCCCCTTGGCCGAGCGGAAGTAGAAGTACTCCAGCTCGGGCCCGACGTAATAGGTGTAGCCCATCTCCTGCGCTCGCTTGAGCACGCGCTTGAGCGCCCAGCGCGGGTCGCCCTGATGGGGCGAGCCATCGGGCTCGATGATGTCGCAGAACATCTTCGCCACCGCGCGGTGCTCCTTGGGCCGCCACGGCAGCAGGGTAAAGGTGGTGGGATCGGGTTTCGCCACCATGTCGCTCTCATCAATGCGGGCGAAGCCCTCGATCGAGGAGCCGTCGAACCCCATGCCCTCCTCGAGCGCGGTCTCCAGCTCCTCCACCGTGATCGCGAAGCTCTTGAGGAACCCCAGGATATCCGTGAACCACAGCCGGACGAACTTGACATCGTGCTCCTTGGCCATCTTCAACACGTACTCTTTGTCTTTCTTCTCCACCCTTGCACACCTCCTATTGGTTGGGCTCATGAAATCCGGGCTAACTCCTCTCCCTCTGAGGGAGAGGACCAAGGAGAGGGTGCATGACCTCGAATGTCACCCTCACCCAGACCCTCTCCCCTTCGACTGGGCTCAGGGCAAGCTCTGGAAGGGAGAGGGGTAAGCGCCTACACCGCGTCACCCCCGCCCTCACCGGTGCGCACGCGCACGGCGTCATCCAGGGGAATGACGAATACCTTCCCGTCGCCCGCCTCGCCGGTGCGAGCGTTGGCTACAATCGCCCGCACCAGGCCCGGCACATCTTCCTCCGAGGCTGCAATCTCGAGCTTGACCTTGGGCGGCAGCTCGACCACGTACTCCTTGCCGCGCCACTGCTGGCGTAGTCCTTTCTGCTTGCCGTGGCCCTTTACCTCGCTCAGGGTGAGCCCGGGATAGCTCAATTCCTCCAATGCCCGCCGCACGCGCTCGACGCACTCCGGGCGGATGATCGCCTCAATCTTCTTCATCGCCCCTGGCCCCTCCCGCCTGGCTAGAATCCGTAGGCGGCTTCGCTGTGCTGGGACAGGTCGAGGCCGGCCTCTTCGTGCTCCTCGCGCACCCGCAGCCCCAAGGTCGCCTCCACCGCCTTCAGCAGAATCAGGCTCACCATGAACGAGTAGCCCACCGTTGCGGCAACCGCCAGCGCCTGCGTGGCAAGCAGCTTGGGGTTGCCGAAGACGACACCGTTGGCGCCTGCCGGGTTGATCAGCTTGGAGGCGAAGATGCCCGTGGCCAGCGCGCCGAGGATGCCGCCCGCGCCGTGGATGCCCACGACGTCAAGCGAATCGTCATAGCCCGCGCGCCATTTCGCCTGCACCGCTCCATAGCACGCCAGCCCTGCCAGCGCCCCGATGGCCAGCGCCGCCATGGGCGCCACGAACCCCGACGCCGGAGTAATGGCCACCAGTCCTGCCACCGCCCCCGACGCTGCGCCCAGGGTGCTCGGCTTGCCGTGATGCGCCCACTCCGCCGCCGCCCACGAGATCGCCGCCGCCGACGCCGCCAGGTTCGTCACCACGAAGGCGCTGCACGCCAGGCCGTTGGCGGCCAGCGCGCTCGCCGCGTTGAACCCGAACCACCCGAACCACAGAATGCCCGCGCCGAGAATGGTCAGCGGCAGGTTGTGCGAGGTGAACACGGCCTCGCCGTAGCCGCGGCGCCGGCCGACCACCAGTACCGCCGCCAGCGCCGCCGCCCCCGAGCTGATGTGCACCACCGTGCCCCCCGCGAAATCGAGCCCGCCGAGATTGCGAATCCACCCGCCGACGCCCCACACCCAGTGGGCGACCGGCGCATATACCACCAGGCTCCACAGCGCGGTGAAAACCACGAACGACGGGAAGCGCACGCGCTCGGCGAAGGCCCCGGTGATCAGCGCGGGCGTGATCACCGCGAACATGCCCTGGAAGATCATGAACGCGAGATGCGGAATGGTGGCGGCGTAGTCGGGATTGGGCTCCTGCCCGACGCCGCGCAGGCCGGCCCAGGCGAGGCTGCCGATAAGGTGGCCGCGATCGGGGCCGAACGCCAGGCTGTAACCCACCACCGCCCACAGCACCGACACCAGCGCCACGATGAAGAAGCTCTGCATGATGGTGCCCAGGACGTTCTTGGTGCGCACCATGCCGCCGTAGAACAGCGCCAGCCCCGGCGTCATGAACATCACCAGCCCCGCGCCGGCAAGCACGAACGCCGTATCCCCGGCGCTGACCTGGCCCGTCACCCCGATCACCTCCCTTCGATCTCCGGCGCGGAATCGCCGAGCCGACCTCGCAATCATACCGGTTCTTTGTTTCAGGCATGTTTCGTGACCGTGAAATCGGCGTGAAGTTCGGGGAGGGGATTCACCGCGGAGGTGCGGGGGACGCAGAGAAGAAACGGGACCGGGGCAACACCCTACCATTCCCACGCGACGGCGGCGCAGGGGCGGAGGCCTCGCCCACCGAATCCGGATACCCGGCAGCGTGGGTTGAGGCGGCCGCGCAAGCGCGATGTGGCCTCGCCGGGAGCGCTGCCGGGAGGACACGCTTGACTATCAGTCTCGATGCCGGCTTGCTCCTTGCCGGGGCGCTGCTGTTGAGCGCAAACACGGCGGGCGCCCACGAGGTGCGGCATCCGGTATATCCCGCCGGAATCGCAGCGCAGCCGGCCGCCGTCATGGCGGCACAGCTTGAGCGGTATGTGCAGATGCCGCCGGAGGAGCTGCGGTCGCTGGTGCCGCGCCAGTCGGGCGTCCGTTTCTGCGGCTGCCCCAACTGCGCCGCCGGTGCGGAAGAGAACAACATCGTATGGTCGCCGCAGGATCCCGACCGCGTGCGCTGCCAGTTCTGCGGCCACGTGTACCCCTCGCCCGATTACCCAGCGACGGGGGAGGTGCGCGTCGAGAACTCGCGGGGCGAGACCCACGTTTACCCATACCACCGGAGCAGCGACGGCCGGCACTTCTACTTCGAGGCGCGCAAGTGGTACGAGCAGATCCACTACTACGACGGCATTGCGCTGAAGCTGGCCCAGGTCTATGACACGACCCACGACGAGCGCTTCGCGCGCGCGGCGGCGGCCTTGGTTGACCAGTACGCCGTGGTCGTTCCCGGCTATGTACCCAAGTTCGACTATCCGTTCGCTAACAAGCGCTTCTTCGGGCGGGAGGTGAAGCCGCCATATCCGGTGGAGCCCTACCGCGCGGCGCGCTACTACTGGTGGGCTTACGGCGACATCCCGGGCAAGCTGATCCTGGCTTACGACCTCATCGCCGACAGCCCGGCGATCACCGACGACATGCGCGCGCGCATCGAGCGCGACCTCTTCCGCGGGTCGGTGGAATGGGTGCGCCAAAACCCGGAGCTGCTGGACAACATGTCGCCCCTAGTGTGGACGGGGATGATCCAGGCGGGACGGGTCGTCGGCGAGCCGGACTACGTTCACGACGCCATGGCGCGCGCCGAGCGGCTGCTGCACGAGCGATTCCTCTACGACGGCTTCTGGAAAGAGGGCACGCCCTCCTATCACATTCAGACTGTTCAACTGCTCGAGCAGGTGATGGCGGCTGCGCGAGGCTACTCCGATCCGCCGGGATACCTATGGCCCACCGATGGGCGGCGTTTCGATGCGCTGGATCCGGACCAGTGGTTCCCGCAGTTCGCCCGGGCGCAGGCGGCGCTGCAGATCACCCGGCTGCCGGATGGCCGCTACGCGCCGATTCACGACAGTTGGTGGTATGACAAGGGCGAGCCGCTGGCACACTCCCAGCCGGAGCTGCTGCCCGCTGCCGGACATGCCATCCTCGGCACCGGCGAGGGAACCGCCCAGGTGCAGGCGCATTTGCAGTACTCGACCGGCCACGGGCATTCGCACGCCGATAGCCTGTCGCTGCTGCTGTGGGCGCGGGGCCGGGAGATGCTGTCCGACCTCGGCTACACGTGGACCCGCGCCCGCGTCTGGACCACGGCGACCGCCAGCCACAACACGCTGGTGGTGGACCAGCGCAACCAGGAATACCGGGGCGTTGAAGGCAACCTGCGGCTGTTCGCGGCGGGCAGCCTGTCATCGGTGGTGGAGGCGGAGGCCGCGGCGGCTTACCCGGGCTCTTCCGTCTATCGGCGGCTGGTGGCGCTGGTGAATCGCCCGGGCGGACTGCCCTTCGTGGTGGACATCTTCCGCGTCACGGGGGGCGCGACTCACGACTGGTTCCTCCACGGCAGCGCGGATGAGGAGCAGTCGCTGCGCATCAGCGTACCCACCGAGCCGGCGGAAAGCCTGACGCGAGGGGAGGCATTTGCCTGGCCTAAGGGCGGGACCGACTTCGGCCTGCTGGCGAAGCCCGAGTTGCTCTACGGCTTCCTGACCAACCTGCGCTGCGGGCAAACGTCCGAAACCTGGCAAGCCGACTTCGCGTACCCCGATGGCGCCGGCTGCCGCGTCATCGTCGTGGGCGCGCCCGGCACGGAGGTATTCCACGGCCGGAATCCGTCAGTCCGGCAGGCGCGTGAGAACGAGGCCGAGCTCAACAGGTACACGCGTCCCTTCCTGATGGTCCGTCGCCAGCCGCGCGACGGGCGATCGCTGTTCGTGGCGGTATACGATCCGGCGCTTGGCGCGAAGCAGCAAGCCCTGGTGTCGCAGGTCGAGCTGGTGACCCACGATGACGAGACCGCGCTTGTCCGGGTGGAGTGCGGCGACCAGGTCTATCTCATCGCCACTTGCACGAGGGCGGAGCGGGCGTTAACCTGCAATACGCCTGAGGGCCGGGTGACCTTCGCCGGGCGATATGGCGTCATGCGCCGCTCGCGCGACGAAGTGGCGGCCCAGACGGCAGGGGCGGGCGCGTTCTCCTGGGGCGAGCGTAGGGGCAAGGCATGCCTTGCCCCTACCGATGACCACGGGCTCTTGGAGGCGACGGTGGTGGCTGCTTCGCCCGAATCCATCGAGGTTGAATACGAGGCCTTCCCGGTGGAGCGGCTGGCGGGACACTGGGCCATCGTCCATCATAGTGACCGCACGAGTCAGGCCTATCGCATCGCGCGCGCCGAGCGGGTGGGGCCGCGCCGGATCAAGCTCTGCGTGGCGTACAGTGGATTCGAGTATGATGCGGCCCAGGACCTCACCCGCATCACCAGTTATCCGCAGCGGGAGGTCAAAGGGAAGAGCTGGCTGGCCGTAAACCTGATGCGGGAGGAGCGCTTCGCCAGATGAGAGTGGGCTTCGCGCGCGAATGCATCACCCCCGACCGCCGGCTGTGGATGGCGGGATTCGCCGCGCGCGACCGCCCCTGCGAGGGTGCTTATCAGGATATTTTCGTCAAGGCGCTCGCCCTCGGCGACGGCGCGCCGCGCGCGGTGCTGATTACGAGCGATCTGCTGTTTTTCGATGACGTCAACCAGGGACGCATCGAACGGGGTCTGTGCGAGGCCGTCGGGCTGGAGCCGCACCAGATCGTGCTCACGGCGTCGCATACCCATTCCGGCCCCGCCATCAATGAGCGCGAGTGGCCGCTGTACCCCGATTTCGATCGGGAATATGCGGCCGCGGTGGTGAGCCGCATCGTTTCCGCGGGCGCGCGCGCCGCTGCCGATATGCAGCAGGCCGAGGCTTCATTTGGGATCGGCCGCGCGGACATCGGCATCAACCGTCGCCTGCCGACGCTCGCCGGCGCCATCACCGCCCCCAACCCGCACGGCCCCACCGATCCCACCGTAGACGTGCTCCGCGCCGGCGACGCTGTGGTCTTCGATTATGCCTGTCACCCGAGCACCTATGCCGGTAATCTCATCGGCGGCGACTACGCCGGCTTCGCACAGGCCCTGATCGAGCAGCGGCATCCCGCCCTCCAGGCCATGTTCGTGCAGGGCTGTGCCGCGGACGTCAAGCCGCGCAGTATCGGGGCGGACGGGCGCTTCGAATACGGCCCGGTGGAGCGGGCGCAGGGATTCGGCCGCGCTCTGGCCGATGCGGTGGGCGCGGTTATGGAGTCCCCCATGCGCCCCGTCGCCGGCCCCGTGTGGACCCGGCGCTCGGATTTCGAGCTGCCGCTGGCGGATCCGCCGACACGAGCGCAGGCCGAGGCCGGCATGCGCGACCCCAATCCCTGGCGCGCGGCATGGGCGCGGCGAATGCTGGAGACGATGGATGGCAGCGGCGAATTCCCGCGCACCTGTCGGGCGATGGCGCAGGTGCTGGGCATCGGCGACTTCGCCCTGGTGGCGCTCAGCGGCGAGATCGGGGTGGAGATCGGCCTGCGCATCAAGCACCTGCTGGCGGGGCGCCCGCTGATGGTCGCGGCCTACGCCGGCCCGTCGGTGCTGACGGACTACGTGATGCCCAGGCACCGTTTCCCCGAGGGCGGCTACGAGGTGAACGGGAACTACTTCTACACGCTCATGCCCGCACCGCTGCGGCCGGAAGCGGAAGACCTTATCATCGCGCAGGTGCTGCAACTGGCGGGACGCGGAGAACGCGGAGAGGAAGGTAAATAAAACGGGCGGTTCACGAACCGCCCCTACGATTCCTCTGCGCCCTCAGCGTTTTCCGCGGTGAGTTCCGCCCTACTCCCACTCGATCGTCGCGGGGGGTTTGGAGGTGATGTCGTAAACCACGCGGGTGATGCCCGCGACTTCGTTGACGATGCGGTTGGCGATGGCGGCCAGCACCTCGTGCGGCAGGTCGGCCCAGTCGGCGGTCATCGCGTCGTCGCCGGCAACCGCGCGCACGATGGCGGTCTCGCCGTAGGTGCGCTGGTCGCCCATGACCCCGACGCTGCGAATGGGCGCCAGCACGCCGAATGCTTGAAACAGCTTGCGGTAGAGCCCGGCGCGGGTGATCTCGTCAATGATGATCTTGTCCACCTGGCGCGAGGTCTCCAGGCGTTCCCGGGTGATCTCGCCCAGGATGCGCACCGCCAGCCCCGGGCCGGGAAAGGGCTGGCGCCAGACGATCTCATCGGGCAGGCCCAGCTCGTGGCCGACCGCGCGCACCTCGTCCTTGAACAGATTGCGCAGCGGCTCCACCAGCTTCATGCCCATCTTCTCCGGCAAGCCCCCGACATTATGGTGGGACTTGATGACGGCCGCCGATCCGGTGCCGCTTTCGATGACATCGGGGTAGAGCGTCCCTTGGGCCAGCAAGCGGATGTCGCCGTGCTTGCGCGCCTCCTCCTCGAACACGGCGATGAACTCGCGCCCGATGATGATGCGCTTTTGCTCCGGGTCAGTGACGCCGGCGAGCGCGGTGAGGAAGCGCTCCTGGGCCTCGACGTAATGCAGGTCCACCGGGAAGTGCCGCGTAAACGTCTCGCGCACCTGTTCGCCTTCCCCTGCGCGCAGCAAACCGTGATCCACGAACACGCATACCAGTCGGTCGCCGATAGCCCGATATCCCAGCGCGGCGAGCACCGATGAATCTACCCCCCCGCTCAGCCCACACAGCACGCGGCTCTCGCCCGCTTGCTCGCGGATGGCGCGGCACGACTCCTCGATGATCGAGGCGGGGGTCCAGCGGCCGTGACAGCCGCACTGCTGGTAGAGGAAGTTGCGAAAGATATCCATGCCGCGCGGCGTGTGCACGACCTCGGGGTGAAACTGCACCCCGAACAGGCGGCGCGCCGGGTCGGCGATGGCGGCGATGGTCGGTGCGCCGACTGCGGTCGCTGCGCCGACTGCGGTCTGCGACGTGCGGGCGGCGACGTGGAAGCCCGCGGGCGGCCGCAGCACGGCGTCGCCGTGGCTCATCCAAGCGGTGATGCTGTCGCCGAGGCCGCGCAGGAGATCGGCGTCGGACTCGACGCGCAGCTCGGTGCGACCGTACTCGCGGATCTGGGTGGGCGCGACCTCGCCGCCGAGCTCCTTGGCCATCAACTGCATGCCGTAGCAGATGCCGAGCATGGGGATGCCGGCGTGCCACAACGCGGGGTCGCAGCGCGGCGAGCCCTCCGCATAGACGCTCGCCGGTCCGCCCGAGAGCACGATGCCCGCGGGCCGCAGGGCGAGAATGTCCGCCGCCGACCGGTCGCAGGGGACGATCTCGCTGTAAACGCGGCACTCGCGGATGCGCCGCGCGATGAGCTGCGCATACTGCGCCCCGAAGTCCAGTACTACCACCAACTCGTCATGATCGCAGGTCACTTGCGTCCTTCAACCACAGAGGTCACAGAGGACACAGAGAAGGGAACATTGAACCACCAAGATGGCTAGGTCAGCAATGCTGACCGCCACGGCGGCCCCTGGCCTAGCCGCACAAAGACACAAGGAAGAACAGCCGGGTAGGGCCGGCGTCTCGCCGGCCAACACATACATCGGCTTGGCCCCGAAGGTCGGGGCCCCACCATGTTCCCCTGGTGTCTTCGTGTCGGAGCCTGCCCTGAGCGAAGCCGAAGGGTGGTTGATTCATCCGTTCTCTGTGTGTCCCCTGTGGTCTCTGGTTAGACTCCCTCCCCCCGCGGGGGACGGAAAGCATATCCCACACCCCGCACGGTGTCAATGCTGGTCTCGCCCACATCGCCGAGCTTGGCGCGGAGGCGGCGGATATGCACATCCACCGTGCGCGTGCCGCCGACGTAATCGTAACCCCAGACGCGGTCGAGCAATTGGTCGCGGGTGAAAACGCGCCCCGAGTGGGTCACCAGATGCTTGAGCAGATGGTACTCCTTGAGGGTTAGATCAACCCGCGCGCCGCCGACCGTGACGTCGTAGGTCTCAGGATCGAGCACCAGCTCACCCATGCGCACGGCGCTGGCGGACGGCGCCTCGTCAACCCGCGCGAACAGACGGCTCAGACGCGCCCGCAGCTCCCCCTCGGGGTAGGGCGCGGCGACGAAATCATCGAGCGCGCTCGTGTCGAGGCCCGCGAGCTGCGGCTCCGGCACCACCGCCAGCACCGCCGCCTCCCGCAGCCGCGGGCGGCCCCGAATCAGCGCGCACAACCGCTTGAGATCAACCGTCGCCTCGCGCGCATCCAGGATCACCACGTGGGGTGGGCGCAGCTCCGACACCCGGCTCTCGAATTCGCCGGGGTGCAGGTGGCTGACCTCGCCGCCGAGGCGGACCACCTGGTCATGGAGTTGCCCCGCGGGCGCCGGATCCGCGCTTATCACCAGCACGCGAGGGGACGGGGGCGCCATGGCTTAACTCCGCGGCACGGGTTCGGTCGCCGGCTCGGTCTCCAGCGCAAACTTGCGGGCCCGGACCTCGTCCGGCACCGCGATGGGGTAATCCCCGTTGAAGCACGCCAGGCAGAACCGCTCGCGCGGCAGGCCGATCGCATCCAACAGCCCCTCCACGGTCTGGTAGCCGAGGGTGTCGGCCCCGATCACCCGGCGGATGTCGTCAACCGCCTCCAGGCGCGCGGCGAGCAGCTCGCTGCGGTCGCTGGTGTCAACCCCGTAGAAACAGGGGTAGCGGTAGGGCGGGGCGGCGATGCGGACGTGAATCTCGCTCGCCCCCGCGCGGCGGATGAGGGACACCAGCTCGCGCTTGGTGGTGCCGCGGACGATGGAATCGTCCACCACCACCACCCGCTTGCCCGCCACCACCTCGCGCATGACGGTGAGCTTGAGCCGCACCCCCAGCTCGCGCTGACGCTGGTCGGGCTGGATGAAGGTGCGCGCGATGTAACGGTTCTTGATCAGCGCCTGCCCGAAGGGGATGCCCGAGGCCTCGGCGAACCCGATCGCCGCCGGCCAGCCGGTGTCCGGCACCGGGATCACCAGGTCCGCCTCCACCGGGTGCTCCGCGGCCAAGCGGTGCCCCATGCGGCGCCGCGCCTCGTGCAGCAGCATGCCGTAGATGTGGCTGTCGGGGCGCGCGAAGTAGATGAACTCGAAGACGCACATCGCGGGTCGGGTCGCCGGCGCCAGACGCACCGACCGCAGCCCGTGGGCGTCCATCACCACCATCTCCCCCGGCTCGATCTCGCGCAGGAACTCCGCCCCCACGACGTTGAGGCCGCAGGTCTCGGAGGCCACGACATGGCCGCGGCTGTTGAGGGTGCCAATGCACAGTGGGCGGATGCCGCTCGGGTCGCGCGTGGCGACCAGGCGGTTCGCGGTCATACAGGCGACGGAGTAGGCGCCCTGCCAGCGGCGGCTGGCGTCGGCGATGGCGGCCTCGAGATCGCCGCGCTGCTCCAGGCGCTGTGCCACCAGGCGCGCCATGATGCTGCTGTCGGTGGTGGACGCCGATGTCGGTCCATCATCGAAGAGGTCGTGGCGGAGCTGCGCGGAGTTAACCAGATTGCCGTTGTGGGCGAGGGCGATGGTACCGGCGCCGGTGGGAATGACCACGGGCTGCGCGTTGCGGTGGTGGCTGGAGCCGGTGGTGGAGTAGCGGGTGTGGCCGATGGCGGTGTCGCCCTGGAGCGACTGCAGCAGCTCCTCGTCGAAGACCTGCTGCACCAGCCCCATGTCGCTATGGGCCTGAATGCGCTCGCCGTCGGCGATGGCGATGCCGGCGCTCTCCTGGCCGCGGTGCTGGAGCGCGAACAGTCCGAAATAAGTGAGCCGGGCGACGTCCTCGCCCGGCGCGTGAATGCCGAAGACCGCGCATTCCTCACGGCATTCGCCCAGGCGCCCTGCGCCGTCGGACCGCAGCAGCGCGCCATGCCCCGCCCCTGCCGTGGAGCGCATTCGCCAGGGGCAGGATAGTCTTCGCCGGCGCCCAGCCAAAGGGCTCACGCGCATAAGGCCTCCCGATCAGGCCGCGTATTTCCCCCCGTAGGGCCGATGCGAGAACGGCACGAGCTTGACCAACGGCCGCCCTGCGACCTGCTCCGCGTCGAACCCAAACTCGGCGCAGAACTCCTCCAGGTGCGGGCGCAGCGCCCACAGGTCGTCCTCGCCGGCCGCACGGATGGTGACGTGATTGGTGGCGACCCTCGACGGGTCCACTTCGCCACTCACGTATAGGATACCTCCGTGCAACCCGGTAGCGCAATAGTCGCCCACCGGCGACTGCCCCCCGCCCCCGTTGAGCCCCAGCACCACCAGCATGCCGCCGGCCATGTATTCCCCCAGGAAATCGGCCGCGGAGCCGCCGGCGATGAGCACCGGCGCCTGGTTGCGGTAGGCCTTCATGTGGATGCCGACGCGATAGCCGACGTCCCCGCGAACGAAGATCTTGCCCCCGCGCATGCCATAGCCCAGCACGTCCCCCGCGTCGCCGTGGACGACGATCTTGCCCGCGTTCATGGTGTTGCCCACCGCGTCCTGCGCGTTGCCGTGCACGATCACCGTCGGCCCGTCCATGAAGGCCCCGAGGTCATTGCCCGGCACCCCACGGATGCTGATGCGCGCCTGGCCGGTGACACCGTCGGCGATGTAGCGCTGGCCGTTGACGTTGGTCAACTCGATCTCGGTCTCGCCGCCCGCCAGCGCCTCGCGGATTCGCTGGTTGAGCTCGCGGTAGTGCAAACCCTGTGCGTCAATGGTCATGGGTTGGTGATGCTCCCTGCGTCGCCTCTCGCCCCTCACCGCTCACCTGCCCCTTTACGCGCCCACGCCAGCCGGCTTGACCCCGAGCACGTCGAGGGTCGTCTGGTCGAGGTCGAGGCCGCGCAGCCGCTCTTTGCTGCCGCGCAGGCTCTCCACCGCGTTGAGGCCGAGCGCGCCCAGGATCTCCTCCAGCTCGGCGCTCCAGGCGCGGATGAGGTTGGCGACGCGGCGCGATCCGACCAGGGGATCAAGGCGTCGCGTCAGCTCCGGGTCCTGGGTGCAGATGCCCCACGAGCAGCGGCCGGTGTAGCACTTCTGGCACAGGGTGCAGCCCAGCGACAGCAGGGCGGCGGTGCCAATGGCGACCGCGTCCGCGCCCAGGGCGATGGCCTTGGCCAGGTCGGCGCTGGAGCGGATGCCGCCGGCGGCGATGATCGAGGCCTGGTGGCGAATGCCTTCCTCGCGCAGCCGCTGGTCCACCACCGCGACCGCGATCTCGATGGGGATGCCCAGGTGGTCGCGGATGACCGTCGGCGCGGCGCCGGTGCCGCCGCGGAAGCCGTCGAGATAGACCAGGTCCGCACCCGCCCGGACGATGCCGCTGGCAATGGCCGCCACGTTGTGCACCGCCGCGATCTTGACGCACACCGGCTTGGCGTAGCGCGTCGCCTCCTTGATCGCGTAGATAAGCTGGCGCAGGTCCTCGATGGAGTAGATGTCGTGCTGGGGGGCGGGCGAGAGCGCGTCGGAGCCAACCGGGATCATGCGCGTCTCCGACACCTCCAGCGACACCTTCTCCCCCGGCAAGTGGCCGCCGATGCCGGGCTTGGCGCCCTGGCCGATCTTGATCTCCACCGCCGCCCCCGCGTTGAGGTAGCCCGCGTGCACCCCGAAGCGCCCCGAGGCGCACTGGACGATGGCGCGGTCGGCATAGGGGCGCAGGTCCTCGTGCAGGCCGCCCTCGCCGGTGTTCCAGGCGATGCCGCACTCCGCCGCCGCCATCGCGAGCGCCTTCTGCGCGTTGAGGCTGATGGAGCCATACGACATGGGCGAGAAGATGATGGGCGTGGTCAGCTCGAGGTTGGGTTCGAGGCGCGTCTTGGCGGACCGCCCGCCGTTGGCGCCGACCTCGATCTCCACCCGCTCCGGCTTGGCGCCGAGGTAGGTGCGCAGCTCCATCGGCTCGCGCAGCGGATCAATCGAGGGGTTGGTGACCTGGCATGCGTCGAGCACCAGGTGGTCGAAGATGACCTGGTAGGGGGCGTCGTTGCCCATGCCGGTCAGCAGCACGCCGCCGGTGTCGGCCTGCTTCCACACCTGCTTGCGATGCGCCACCGACCACAGGCCGTGGGGCTTGAAGTGCTGCGGGTTGGCGCGCACCTCGATGCACTTCTCCGGGCACATCGCCTCGCAGCGGTGGCAGCCCACGCACTTGCCGTGGTCCGGCACCACCCGGTCCTGCCACGTCAGCGCCTTCCACCCGCACTGCATGATACAGCGCCGGCAGCGCCGGCAGCGGTCGTTGTCATTGCGCCACAGGAACTCCGGCGGCGAGTAGAGGGGAAGCACCTCCGCCTTGGCCGCGGGCGGCTCGAGCGTCAGTTCGACCTCGCCGCCCTCCAGCGCCTCGCGGGTATCCAGATCCAGGCTAGGCATGAGCCACCTCCTGCGGCGGCGCCGACCCCGGCGCCCCGACCACCGTATCCTGCCCCAGGCGACCGATCACCGGCTCCCCCGCCCGCGGCGACCACACCAGGTCGGGGTGGGGGCAGAGCACGCGCACCGCCGCCTCCTCGCTCGCGAGGTAGAGGAAATCGTCCTTGCGCGCGGCCACCATGGGACGCAGCTTGATGCGATCGTTGACCCCCACCATGGCCTCGCGATGGGCGAAGATGATGGCGAAGGGGCCGTTGACCAGCGCGCTGGCATAGACCTGGCGCAGGGTGCGATAGAGGTTGCGGGGCGCGGGCGGCATGCGGTCTATGCTCTGCCAAAAAGGCGGCGAGATGACTTTGCACGCGATCTCGACCGGCAGCCCGTGGCGGCGCACCAGCAGGTCGAGCAGGTAGGCCATGACCTCGGTGTCGGTGCGCATGGTGCAGCGATAGCCGAACATCTCCAGGTAGCGCTTGTTGATGCCGTAGGACGAGATCTCGCCGTTGTGCACCACCGACCAGTCGAGCAGCGTGAACGGGTGCGCGCCCGCCCACCAGCCCGGCGTATTGGTCGGAAAGCGGCCGTGGGCGACCCAGATATAGGCCGCGTACTCCTCTATGCGGTAGAAATCCGCGAGGTCCTCGGCATGCCCCACGCCCTTGAACGCGCCCATGTTCTTGCCGCTGGAAAAGACGTAGGCGTCGGCGATCTCGGCGTTGATGCGCATGACCTGGCGCAGCACGAAATCGTCCTCCGATTCGGCCTGGGCCTGGGCGACCGCTTCGCCCCGGGGGGTGACGAAATAGCGCCACAGCAGGGGCGGGTCATTGACCGTCGGCACCAGCCGCGTTGGGATGCGCTCATCACGCGCGACGTCGAAGCCGTGGTCGAGCTCGCGCTCGGTCGCGTCCTTGGCCGCCCCCGAGTAGTACATCATGTGCAGGGCGTAATGGTCGGGGAACTCGGGGTAGATGCCGTAGGCGGCGAAGCCCCCGCCCAAGCCGTTGGCGCGGTCGTGAAGCAAGGCGATGGACTCGCGGATGGCGCGCCCGTCCACCCGTTGGCCGGTCAAGCTCATCATGCCGCTCAACCCGCAGCCGGAGATGTTGCGCACCCCGCGATCAAATGTCGGGCGACCGTTCATTTCGAATCCTCCTGGGGCGGCGGGGGCTGGGCGCCGCCGCCCAGCACGTGTGCCAGCTCGTCGCCGCCAGACTCGCGCACCGGGGGCAGCCCCAGGCGCTTGCGCGAGGCCGCTCCGGCCTCGATCAGGCGCGCCTGCCGGCGAAAGGCCGCCACCCCCTCCGCGGTGCCGGCGGGTGCCCGTCCCTGCGCCAGCGACAGGTGCTTGGCGACGCGCAGGATGTCCAACATGCTGTAGCCCTGGAAGCACTCCTCGCGGCAGGTGTAGCACTCGACGCAGCGCCAGAACTCGCCGTCCCGCAGCACCTGCTCCACATGCCCGGCGGCCAGCTCGCGGATGATGCGGTTGGGGTCGAACCCGGGGTCCGCGCGCGCCACCTGGCAGTCGGACATGCACGCCCCGCACTCGGCGCACTTGCGCAGGAGGCCGTAGTCCCAGTGCCGCTTGACCCCCTCGATCGCCCGCTGGCGAGCGCGCCACTGCTCCAGGAACGGCGCGACGTCGGTGCGGTGCGCGGACAGCCCCAGCTCCTCCGCTTCCAGACCCAGGGCCAGCCCCAGCAGCTCGCTGTAGTAGAGCACCGGCACCTGGAGCGCCTCGCCCCGGCGCTGGAGCAGAAACTGCGTCATGTCGTACTGCATCATGCACGACGGGCAGGCGAGGCAGATGGCGTCCGCGCCCAGCTCCGTGAGCTCGCGCAACTTGAGGCGCGCCATCGCCCGCCCCGTCTCCTCGTCCTCGACGCGCGACAACAGGCCGCCGCAGCACGAGAACTTGGTCTCGTAGGGGAGGGAGATGGCGCCCAGCGCCTCCACCAGCTCATCGAACTTGCGCGGCCGGTCGGGGTCATCGAAGGCGAGGTCGGCGCTGGGCTTGAGCAGGTGGCAGCCGTAATGGACGGCGATGCGCGTGCCGTCGAGCGGATGTGTCACGCGCGCGCGCAGCCCCGCCAGGCCGATGTCGCGGTGCAAGATTTCCAAAAAGTGCGACACGCGCGCCTGGGCGCGATAGCGCCTGCCGACGCGCTGAAGCTGACGATTGACCTCGTCGCGGCGGGCGGGGTTGCCATCGAGCTCCGCCGCCGCTCCCTTGAGGGTGCCGAAGCAGCCGGGGCAAGGGGTGATAAAGTCCACGCCGGCGTCCTCGGCGACCGTCAGGTTGCGCGCCGCCGTCGTCAGCCACGCCCGATGATCCAGGTTGGCGATCATGGTCTTCTCGGGGCAGCAGGTCAGGCCGTCGAGGTCGGCGCATTCGATGCCCAGGCACGCCATCACCGCGCGGGTGGACTTCTCGATGTGGGGCATGCGCCCCTGGACGTAGCAGCCCCAGAAATATCCGTATCGCGCCAATGTCGCCTCCCAGCCCCCGAGGTGGGGATGTCGGCCTGGTCCTTCCGCGTGCTCATGCGGCAGACGGTAGGTGCTTGCCGACATGATAGCATGGAGGTTATACCATGTCAAGGCCAATCTTACACCTGGGGTGTGACCGCGAGAAGTTGGGATGAGGATCAACCCATGGAGCATGGCCGCCCCGGCCGTGTGGGCGACCCGCTTCGTCGGGTCGCCAGATGACACAGGCGAGGGCACCTGTGCTCCACGTGGGATGCACGGCGCCACCTCTCCGGTCAACTCCACCAACGAAAAGCGGTCATACCCCCTACACCTCGGGTCTTGTCGCGTTGGTGGCATTGAGCGAGGCGGAATCGGGGCACTTGACAATCCTCACGCGAAGGGGTAGCATTCGCTGGCAGAGGACCGACTACCCGCGAAAGACACCCGGCAAGACTTGCCGCCCTGATCGCAATCATGACGGAAGATGTGCTGAACACAGGCGAAACCGGCTCCGCGGCGCGGACCCCTTCGCGCCCCGGCGCGGACCGCAAGATGATGGCGATCCTGCGCGTCATCGCCAACGGTCCCGCCCCGGTGGGCGCGCGGATCATCGCCGACAAGCTCAAGGGCATGGGCATCGAGCTCAGCGAGCGCGCGGTGCGCTATCACATGCGCATTATGGACGAGCGTGGGCTCACCCGCAACCTGGGCGAGCGCGGCCGCGTCATCACTGACAAGGGGCTCGACGAGCTCCAAAGCGGCATGGTCTCCGACAAGCTGGGCTTCGTCATCTCCAAGGTGGACGCGCTGGCCTATCGCACCACCTTCGATCTGAAAACCGGCCGCGGCCAGATCATCATCAATGCCAGCCTCTTGCCGGCCCCGCGTTTTCCCGAGTGCCTGGAGGTCATGCGCGAGGTCTTTGCGGCGGGCTACTGCATGGGCGACCTGGTGTCGGTGGCGCGGGAGGGGGATGCCCTGGGTGAGCTGCGGGTGCCGGCGGGCAGCATCGGCTTCGCCACCGTCTGCAGCGTGACCCTGAACGGCGTCCTGCTGCGGCACCGCATCCCGGTCGAGGCCCGCTACGGCGGGCTGCTGGAGGTGCGCGACGGTCGGCCCTACCGCTTCACCGACCTCGTCGGCTACCACGAGTCCACGCTCGACCCTGCCGAGATCTTCATCGCCAGCAAGCGCACCAGCATCCGCCAGGCGGCGGCCACCGGAGCGGGCAAGCTCTTGGCCAGCTTCCGCGAGGTGCCGGCGGTGTCGCTGGCGGATCTGGAGCGGGTGCTCGCGGACTTCGCCGCGCGCGGGTTCGGCGGCGTGCTGGCGGTGGGCAAGCCGGGACAGCCCCTGCTCGGCGTGCAGGTGGGCGTCGAGCGCGTGGGCATCGCCGTCGTCGGCGGCCTCACCCCCGTCGCCGCCGTCGAGGAAGCCGGCATCGCTACCGCCAACAAGGCGATGACCGGCCTTGCCGACATCGCCGACCTCACCTCCGTCCGCGACCTGTAAACCGGGACCAACCGCCGAAACTGCGGAGAGCGCAGAGAGGTTGACGGAGATTACGGACGGAGAAACCGTAGGGACGGTTCGCGAACCGTCCCTACGGTCGGCCCTCATCGGCGGTTGCTCGTCGGTGCTCTACCGTCCTCGCCGGGCCCGGCCGTGAACTGCCTTCTGCGTCACTCCCCCGCCTGTTTGGCGACCTCGAGGATGTCCGCCGCGGGCATGATGACCGCCACCGCGTCCACGTCGTCGGTGGCGCTGACCGCGGACAAGCGCACCACCGTCACCCCCACGACCTTGCCGTCGAGGGAGAAAGCGGGGGCGCCGAGTTTGTCGGCGTCCTGGGGGACGTAGGTGAGGCGCGGCTTGGCAATCAGCGCCTGGATGCGATCTATGCGCGGCGCGATCGCCCAGTCGGCGGCGTTGCCCAAGCGGTTGATGGTCACCACCTGGTCCAGCAAGCGCGGCGCCGTGGACTGCGACAGGTCAATCGCCGCCACCGGCTGGGGCAGCTTTTCCACCGGCCGTAGGAACGCGAGGTCGAGGTCGTTATCTCGCAGCACGACCTTGGCCGCCACCTCGGTGCCGTCGGCCAGGCGCAGCTTGGCGTCGGTGATCTGGCTCTCGACGTTGAAGGACGGCTCCCCGGGGCCCCGCTGCCGCATCATGCGGTTATACGAGGCGGCCGGATCCAGCTCCGACAGGGATACCACGGTCAGCCCGCTGGGATCAATCACCGTGCCCGTGGCATCGGCCTTGCTCTCCTCTTGCTCCCCCTCGGAGCCGGCCATGGACATGGTCAGCTTGAGCACCAGGCGCACGGTGACGACCGCGCCTTGCCACCGGTCCACAACCTGGCGCCCCTGTGCCGCCACGTCGTCCGCCTGCACGGGGCACGCCAGCAGCACCCACGCCAGCAGCGCCACCCAGGCGACCACTCGCCCGGCGCCGCGGTACTCGTCGCTCATCGTCGTTACCTCCGGGGCTCCCGCTTGGCTGCGGGAAGCCCTACTCGGATGCCGGCCGGGAACCGCCCCACGCCGGCCGCATCTCGACATACAGATAGTGGATGCCACGGCGCACCTGCGCCACCACGTGCTCCGGACGGCGCCGCGCGATGTTGATCATCGCTTCCTCCATCGCCGCCACGTCGGCCACCGGCGCCCCGTCCACCGCGACAATCAGATCGCCCGACATCAGATTCCCCAGCGACGCCCACCCCCCTTGCCCTACTTCCTGCACCACCACTCCCTGCTGGTCCTGCGCCCAGCGCTGCTGCGCGCGATCGAAGAAGATGAGATCGCGCACGGTGAACTCGAAGTTGTCGTCGCGATAGCGCTTCATCTCGCGCGCAAGCGGGGGCGAGGCAACGAGCTCCACCGGGATGGTGCGCTCCTCCCCGCCGCGCAGGACGGTCAGTTCGGCAGTGCTGCCGATGGGCAGTTGACGCACCATGGCCGGCAGCACCTCCAGATCCTGCGGCTCCGCGGCCGAGACCCGCTCGCGGTTGAGAGCCACGATGACGTCTCCCGCCTGCAGCCCGGCCGCCTGCGCCGTGGTCTCGGGGTACACCTGGGTCACCAGCACCCCCGTGCGCCCCGGAATGCCCAGCGCCTGGGCGAGGTCGCGGGTCAGCACCTGGAACGCCGCCGGCAGCCACGCCTTGCGTACCTCCCGGCTCGGATCCTCGAGCCGTCGCGCGCCCACCTTCACCACCGTCAGGTAGTGCTCCGGGCCGCGCACGAAGGCGACCAGCGTCGCCACCGGCCGCTCGGCGTTCGCGGTGATGCGGCGGGTGACTTGCTCCAGGTCGTCGAGGTTCCTGATCGGCGTGTCGCCCACACGCACCACCACGTCCTTGCTCGCGACCGCGGGGCGCGCCGCGTCGCACGGCCCGCCCGGTTGCACGCTGGTCACCAGCACCCCGTCACGGCTCTCCAGCACCATCTCCTTGACCGCCATCAGCGACAGGTTGCGCGCGCACAGGCCCCATTGCTTGAATTCGCGCTCCTGGGGCTCGACTCGCTCCCACTTCTCGGTGCGCAGGCGCAGGGTGATCTGCCGGCCGTCGCGCACGATCACCGCCTCCGCCGGCGCGCCCACCGGCAGCCCATAGACCAGTCGGTTGAACGCCACCAGCTCCTCGCGGAACTGCACGTTGACGTCATCGCCGGCGAGCCGCACCAGCAGATCGCCGGGCCGCATGCCTCCCTGGTCCGCGGGCGAGCCGGGGATGGTGCCGCTCACCAGCACCCCCGGCTGCGCGCTCTGCCCCTTGAGCCGCGGCTGCACCTCCAGCCCCAGCCACGAGCGCGTCACCTCGCCGCGGGCGATGATCTCGGCCGCGACTTCGCGGGCGAGGTTGGAGGGAATAGCGGCGCCGAGCCCCATGCGCAGCTCGTTGATGCCGACGATCTCGCCCTCGAGGTTGACCAGCGGCCCCCCGGAGTTGCCGCCATAGATGTCGGCGTCGTGGGCGATCCAGCAGATGATGGAGCCGACGTCCTCCCCCTCGAGGGTGACGCGCGACCAGTAGTCATCGCGCGGCATTACCAGTTGGCGGTTGGCGACAATGCCCATCGTCACCGACTGCGAGAACGCGAGCGGACTGCCCATCGCCAGCACCTGGTCGCCGGGCTTCAAGCGCGAGGAGTCGCCGAACACGGCGGTCGCGAAGGTGGCCGCAGTGTCGGGCCTGAGCTTGATGACCGCGATATCGGACAGGGGGTCGGTGCCCACCAACTCGGCCTCGATCTCGCGGCGGTCAGCGAGGGTGCAGACGATGCGCTTGGCGTTGCCGACGACGTGGTGATTGGTGACGACGTGACCCTCGGGGGTGATGATGATGCCGCTGCCCGTGCCTTCGGACTTCTTCTCCCGCCCGTCCGCATATTGCGCAGCGACGACGTCAATCTTCACCAGCGCGGGTCGCACGGCGGCGATCGCCGCCTGCACCGCCTCAAGCTGGTCCGCCGCCGATGCGCTGCCGGCTGCGGCCTCTGCGGCGGCGGCCGCCGCGCTCGCTCCCGCGCCGATCAACGCGAGCAGCACGACCACCGCACCCGACCACAGCCGCCGGTAGGCGCCGTACCCGCCCTTCGCCCAGAGCATCGCCCACCATCCTTTCGCGCGCAGGGCCAAGCGCGTTCTCGGTGTGCGCTCACGTTCGACGAGGGACCGTCTCGGCCCTTCACCCGCGAGCGCGCGGGGGGTCGCGTCGCAAGCAAACGGAGGGGATCTGCTCCAGCCGGGACCTCGGCCCGCGCTTGCGGCCTTCGTAGCCGGAGCTCCTTCGGCGGAGCAGGGTTGTCGGGTGGCAGCGGCCACCGCGCGGCGGCTACTGCACCGCCTGCAATCGCCCCTCGACCCGCGGCGATACCTTGCCCTGGGCCCCGGCATACCGGCCCAGCGCCTGCACGAGGGTGACGTCGCTGCGCTCGCGAGGCGCGGAGTTGAACACGCGGAAGTAACCGAGCGCACCCTTGGCCAGGGATTCGGGCACGGCGACGCGATAGACCTTAGCCCTGTCGAGCGGGGCGTTCGCGGCTGCGAGGTTGGCGCTCAGGACGCGCGCGCCGGGGGCGCGGCCCGGATCGAAACGCACGCGCAGCCCGGAGACTTGCAGGAAGCCCTTGTTGGGCAGGGGGAGGATGCTCAGCGAGCGCTCCAGCGCCCCGGTGACGCGAGCCGCGTCGAGCTGCAGCACGGTGACGGTGTCCTGCGGGAATACGAACACGGAGCGGATCGTGTCATCCGTCAGGGGGCCCGCCGGCAGGGCCGCCGCTTGCAGGGCGCTCGCCTGGATGAGGGCGCAATCAGCATCGGCGGCGGCGCGCAGCGCGTCGGCCGCGAGGTCGCCGAGATTGGTCTCCGCCAGCGCGTTGCGCGAACCGTCGAGCGCAACCGCCAAGCGCCCCCCGGGCGCCGCCAGCGCGGCGGCTTGAGCCGCGCACAGCACGACGGCCGCGATCGCGCTAGCCGGGGTCCGGCGCCGCTTGCGGGCTGCGCCCGCCGGCCTTGTACTCCAGATAGGCACTGATGACGTCATCAATGTCACCCTCCAGCACCGCCTCTGCATTACCCGTTTCATACCCGGTGCGATGGTCCTTAACCATGACATACGGCTGCAGCACGTAGGAGCGAATCTGGTTGCCCCAGGCGATATCGGCCGGCACCCCGCGCATCTCCGCCAGCTTGCGCTCCTGCTCCTGGATCTGGCGCTCGAGCAGGCGCGCCTTGAGCACCTTCAGCGCCAGCGCGCGATTCTTGTGCTGCGAACGCTCGTTCTGGCACTGCACGACGATGCCGGTGGGCAAGTGGGTGATGCGCACCGCGGAGTCGGTCTTATTGACGTGCTGCCCGCCGGCGCTGCTGGCGCGGTAGGTGTCAACGCGCAGGTCGTCGGGGTTGATCTCGACCTGCTCCTCGGGCTCGACCTCGGGGATGACGTCCACCGACGCGAACGAGGTGTGGCGGCGATGCGCGGCGTCGAAGGGGGAGCGCCGCACCAGGCGGTGTACTCCGCGCTCCGACTTCAGGTAGCCATAAGCGTAAGCGCCGGCGATGATGGCGGTGATGCTGCGGCTGCCCGCGGACTCGCCGGGCGTGCGGTCTATGACCTCGGTGGCGTAGCCGCGATTCTCGGCCCAGCGTAGGTACATGCGCACGAGCATGTCCACCCAGTCGCACGCCTCGGTGCCGCCGGCGCCGGCGTTGATGGAGAGGATGGCGTTGCTGCGGTCATATTCCCCCGCCAGCAGCGCCGTGATCTCCATCTCGCGCAGGCGCCGGCGTAGTTGCGCCAGCATCTGCGCGGCCTCGGTCGCGGTCGCGGCGTCGTTCTCCTCCACGGCCAGCTCGGCTAGCGCCTGCGCGTCCTGCGCCTGCCGCGCCAGGTCGTCCCACGGCGCGATCTCCTGCTTGCGTCGGGCGATGTCCGCCAGCAACTGCTGCGCCTGCTCCGGGTCGCCCCACAGGTCGGGGGCGGCGCTGCGCTGCTCAAGCTGGGCTAGCTCGGCCCGTCGCCGGGCCAAGTCAAAGACGGTCTCGCAGTTCCTCGACGCGCTCCAGCAGCTCGCGGGCGGATTCAGCCACTGCTTGCGTGGTCATGTTCGCATCTCCTCGTGCGGGCGGCGTCATCTCGCCGACCTGCATCCCTAGCTTCGCTAGCTGTTGAGGCAGCACTTCTTATACTTCTTGCCGCTGCCGCAGGGGCAGGGGTCATTGCGCCCGACCTTCTTGCTGTCGCGGCGCGCCGGCTGCTGCGGCTCCGGCTCGTCGTCGCCGCCGTGGCTGGCATAGACCTCCGCGAACGGTGATGGCTGCGGCCGCTGCTGCTCGCGCGCCACCTGCACGCGGAACATGAGCTTGACGATCTCTTCCTGCATCGAAGCCTGCAGCAGCTCCCACTGGTCGTAGGCCTCCTTGCGAAAGGCGACCAGCGGGTCCACCCCCGCGTATCCGCGCAGCCCGATGCCCTCCTCCAGGAACTCCATCGCGTCCAGGTGGTCCACCCACTTGGCGTCAATCACGCGCTGCGTGATCATGCGCTCCAGCTCCCGCATCACCTCGGGCGTGAGCTCCAGCTCGCGGTTGCGGTACGCTTGGGCCGCCAGTTCCTGGAGGTGCTCCTGGAGGTCGGCGGGAGGGAGGTCGCGCAGCTCCTCGGGGCGCATGAACAGGTGAATGGGGAAGATCTCATAGAGCGCCTGGTAAAGCTTATCCAGCTCCCACTCCTCGGGATGGACCTCCGGGTTGGCGTATTCGCGGAGGCGCGCCTCCAGCACCCGGCCCAGAGAGGCGAGGATGCTCTCGCGCAGGTCGGCGCCCTCCAGCACCTTGCGCCGTTGGCCATAGATGACCTCGCGCTGGAGGTTCTTGACGTCATCGTACTGCAGCAAGTGCTGGCGCATGGAGAAGTTATGGAGCTCCACCTTGTGCTGGGCGTTCTCGATGGTGCGGCTGACGATGCCGTATTCGAGGGGTTGGCATTCCTCCCAGCCGCCGAGCAGAAAATCGAGGCGCTCGGGCGCGAACAGTCGCATCAGCTCGTCTTCGAGCGAGACGTAGAAACGCGACGAACCGGGATCACCCTGGCGCCCGGAACGCCCCCGCAACTGGTTGTCAATGCGCCGGCTCTCGTGGCGCTCGGTGCCCAGGATGTGCAGCCCCCCCAGCTCCAGCACTCGCTGCCGGTCCTCTGCAAAAACGCGCGCGGCCTCCGCGGAAGCATCGCGGCGCGCATCATCGGGGATCGGGCTCTCTTCGCCACCCTCCGCCCCGTCGTCGTCGAAGCCGCGCTCCCGCAGCAAATCGCGCGCCAGGTGCTCAGCGTTGCCGCCGAGCAAAATGTCCACGCCGCGGCCGGCCATGTTGGTGGCGATGGTGACGGTGCCGGAGCGTCCAGCCTCGGCGATGATCTGCGCCTCGGATGCGTGGTGCTTGGCGTTGAGCACCTGGTGCGGGATGCCCTGCTGGAGCACCGCGCGCAGATCATAGGTGTGACCGTCGAGGCCGATGATGCCAGCCAGGGCGCGCACGTTGTCTTCTTCGCAGACATCGGGGGCGATCCCGAACGCCTGGCACAGCGCCGGCAGCCGCGCCACCCGTACCTCGTCCAGCTTCTCGTAGGCGATGAGATCGGCGATGCGGCGCATCTCCCCGCCCAGGTCCCGCTCCTCCTCGAGCTTGGCCAGGGCGCTGATGATCGCGTTCTCGACGTGCGCGACCCGCTTCAGGCGGTGCTCGATCTGGCGCATCTCCTCCGGGGGCGTCGGGCGCGCCGGGTTGATCTCGAACAGGGTCATCGCCTCCTCGAGTCGCTTGCGCTCGCGCTCCACCCCCTGCAGCCGCTCGCTTAGGAACCCGCGCAGCTCCCGGCTCTGCGCCTCGTTCAGCTTGGGCGCCTCCAACAGGCGGTCGTGGAGCAGCATCAGGCGCGCGAACAACTGCAGGTTTTCGGGGCTCAGGCGCGCGCCCAGCCGCTCCGACACCTCGATCGAGCGCGTGCCCACCAACACCGGCTGGCGGCGGCTGTGGAGCTGCAGGATCTCCCCCGTGATGCCCCGGAGCTTGGCCTCCTCCGTCTTGTGCACCACGTCGTGGTTGTCAACGCGGATCATCGGCTGGTTGGTGGGGATGACCACCACCGGCAGGCCGTAGATCTTGACGAACTCCTGCTCCTCGGTCTTGGCGGTGCCGGTCATGCCCGCGAGCTTGTCGTACATGCGGAAGTAGTTCTGGATGCTGACGGTGGCCAGCGTCTGGCTCTCGCGCTCGATCTTCACGCCTTCCTTGGCCTCGATCGCCTGGTGCAGGCCCTCGGCGTAGCGGCGGCCGAACATCAGGTGTCCGGTGAACTCATCCACCAGGATGACCTGGCCCTCCCGCACCACATAGTCAATGTCCCCCTTGTAGCAGGCGTGGGCGCGCAGCGCGGCGTTGACGTGCTGGAAGAGCTCGAGGTTTTCGGGGTCCGACAAGTTCCGGATATTGAGCAGCCCCTCCACCTTCGCCATCCCCTGGTCGGTGAGGGTGGCGCTCTTCGACTTCTCGTCCACCATGTAGTCCTGCTCGCGCGCGAGGCGGCGCACGATGCCGTCAACGCGCTTGTAGAGGACCGTCGGCTGCTGCCCGGGGCCCGACAGGATCAGCGGCACGCGGGCGTTGTCAATCAGCAGGCTGTCAACCTCGTCCACGATGGCGTAATGGTGGCCGCGCTGAACCAGTTGCTCGATCTGGTCGCGCATGTTATCGCGCAGGTAGTCGAAACCGAACTCGGTGTTGGTGCCGTAGGTGACGTCGCGCTGGTAGGCTTCTTTGCGCAGGTCGCCGGGCATCTCGTGCTGGATGAGCCCCACGCTCAGCCCCAGGAACTCGTACACCGGGCCCATCCACTCACGGTCGCGCTTGGCCAGGTAGTCGTTGTGGGTGGCGAGGTGCACGCCCTTTCCGCTGAGCGCGTTGAGGTAGATGGGCAGCGTCGCCACCAGGGTCTTGCCCTCCCCCGTCTTCATCTCGGCGATCTTGCCCTCGTGCAGCACCATGCCGCCGATGAGCTGGACGTCGAAGTGACGCATCCCCAGCGTGCGCACCGCCGCTTCGCGCACCACCGCAAACGCCTCGATCAGCACGTCGTCCGGCGTCTCGCCGTCCGCCAGGCGCCGGCGGAATTCGTCGGTCTTGGCGCGTAGATCGCCGTCGCCGAGCCGCTGCATCTGCGGCTCCAGCTCGGTGATCCGCCGCGCCATCGGCCACATGCGCCGCAGGTCGCGCCGCGTGATGTCGAAGAACTTGGTGATGACCGATAACATCCCGCGCCCTCAATGCGAAGACGGCGTCCTTCTCGGAACCGCCGCTTACGCTGGCATGACTCCGCATGCAATTATAGCAGAATCGCCGCGCGTTGTGAGCGCGCGGCCCCTCTACCCCTTTCGCCCGCGCGCGGCTATAATGGTTACGCTCGCATGGCCGCGGGCGCAAATCGCGTTTCCACCGGCAGCCACGCCTATGGCCGCAGCCGACAACGAGAGTCCCGCCACCGCTCCCGGCCGGGGGCCGGGGGAGAATGGGCCCGGCGACGCCATCGCCCTGCGCCCGGTGCGCAAGGTCACCGCCGACGGCGTTGCGGAGACGCAAGATGCGCTGGCGGTCGAGCGGTGGCTACGCCTGATCCTCAACGGGCGCGAGATCGCGGCGCTCATGGCCTCGCCGGGCTACGAGGACGAGCTGGGGGCCGGGTTCGCGCTCACCCAGGGGCTCGTCAAGCACCGGGGCGAGCTACTGTCCGTGAGCCTGCGCCGCGACGACGACGGTCGCCCGGCGGTGCGTATCGTCGTTCCGATTGAGCTGTCGCTGGCCCTGGCGGACCGTGCCAGCGCGCAAGCGAGCTGCGGAGGGGTAGTCCACGCCGACGACGAGTTGCCGGTGATCGAGGGCGAGGGGCCGGTGGTCGCCGCCGAGGGCCTGCGCGGCATGGCGCGCGCCATGACGGCGGGGCAGACCATCTACCGGCGCACCGGCGGCACCCACGGCGCAGGCCTGTTCACCGTCAGCGGCGAACTGGTGGTGCTGCGCGAGGACGTCGGGCGCCACAACGCCGCGGATAAGGCGGTGGGGCACTGCCTGCTGGCGGGGATTGACCTCAAGGATAAGGCGCTGGTCGTCACCGGCCGCGTCAGCCGCGACATCGCGGCCAAGGCGGTGCGGGCGGGGGTGCCGATTCTGGCCTCGATGTCCGCGCCCACCGACGCGGGGATCGAGGTGGCGGTGCGCGGCGGGCTGACGGTCATCGGCTTCCTGCGCGGGCGGCGGATGAACATCTGCAGCCACCCCTGCCGGATAGATTTCGGCGCGTGACGGCGCCCGGCCAAAGGAGCTAGCGATGCCGCGCGGTGGCGGGCAACCGGATCCGAGCATCGTCGTGCCCGACCATGTCATGGCGATCATGCAACAGCGCGCTGGCGCCACCATCACCTGCGCCGAGTGCTTCGACCTCGCCCGGCGCGCGGGCGTGGCGCGCCAGGTCGTCGGCGAAGCCGCCAACCGCGCCGGCGTGCGCATCGTGCGCTGCCAGCTCGGCTGTTTCGACTGAGCGTCGTAGGTCAAGGATCGGGGGGCGAAAGGAGCCACAAGATAATGGCGGCAGTGATGACAAAGCGCGAGCGCGTGGAACGCACCATGGCGCTGCAGGAGACCGACCGCGTTCCGATCTATGATATTCTGCTCAACGACGACGCCTTCGAGCACTTCAGCGGCGAGAAGCTGCCGCCCATCGTCCCGCAGGCGAGTCAGCGCGAGCGCGGCGGCGCGATCGGGTCCGAACCTGATGCCGGCGAGGTTGCGGAGGAGACGCAGCGGTCCTTGGAGCGGATCGTGGGCAAGGCGATCAACCGCTTCCTCGACATGACGCGCAGCGTGGGCTTCGGGCCGATGGTAGAGAAGGATTTCACCGATGAGCTGGGATTCGTCATCCACCAGGCCCCGCACGAGAAGACGAGCTGGATCACTCAGCGCCCCTTCGACGACGACAACGGGGCCGCCGAGTTCATCAAGCGCTGGATCAGCAAGACCAGGGGCGAGACCGACGACATTCGCGCCGACCCCGGCGCCTACCGGGAGCGCTACCATCGCCGGTTCCTCGAGGCCCAGGCACGGATCGGGGACACCGTCAATCTCCTGGCCGTGCAGGGTGTGGGGCTCGACGAGGTGCGGCACCGGCTGGGCATGGAGGTGTTCGCCTACCTGGAGAGCGACCAGCCGGGGCTGATTTCCGAGTTCATGGAGGCGTACACCCAGTACAACCTCGCCGTCTGCCACGCCATCGCCGACCTCACCTTGTCCCCGCTGGTGCTTACCTATGGCGACATCGCCTGCAAGGGGCGGCTGCTGCATTCGCCGGCATACCTGCGGCGCGAGTTCTTCCCGCGCCTCGAGCGCCTCCAGGACGCCTGGCACGAGCACGGTTTCAAGTGCCTGTTCCATTCCGACGGCTACCTGATGGAGGTGATGGACGACCTGATCGAATCGGGCATTGACGGCCTCAACCCCATCGAGGTGGTGGCCGGGATGAATCTGGCCGAGATCAAGGCCCGCTACGGCCGCAAGCTCTTCCTCACCGGCGCGATCGACATGAGCCAGCTGCTGCACCGCGCCTCACCGGCGCAAGTGCGGGAGGTCTGCCGGGAGGCTATCCGCGTCGCCTACCCCGGTTACTTCATCGGCTCGACCACCGAATCGGACAACAGCGTCAAGCTCGAGAACCTGGTTGCGATGTACGAAGTGGCGATGGAGGGCGTGTAAGCGTCCATGCGCAGGTCGTCGCCGAGGATTATCGCTGATCGCTGGGCGCGCACGCTGCGCTACCTGCGGGTATCGGTCACCGACCGCTGCAATCTGCGCTGCCGGTACTGCATGCCGCCCGGCGGCATCCCCCTGCTGCCGCACGCGGACATCCTGCGCTACGAGGAAATCGCGGCGGTGGTGAGCGCCGCGGTCGGCCTCGGCGTCACCAGCGTGCGTATCACGGGAGGCGAGCCCCTGGTGCGCCTCGGCCTCGCCGACCTGGTGCGCCTGCTGGGCGAGGTCGCGGGGCTCGATGACCTGAGCATGACCACCAATGGCATCCTGCTCGCCGCTCACGCCCACGCATTGGCGCGGGCGGGCCTGGGGCGCGTCAACATCAGCCTCGACAGCCTCGACCCCGCCGAGTACGCCGACATCACGCGCGGCGGGGATGTGAGCGCGGTCCTGGAGGGCCTGCAGGCGGCGCTGGCGGCAGGCTTGCTGCCCGTCAAGGTCAATGCGGTCATGCTCGGCCAACGCGATGACGATGAGCTGCGGCGCTGGATGGAGCCGTTCATCGCCCTGGCGCGGCGGCTGCCGGTGCACGTGCGGTTCATCGAGCACATGCCGCTAGCGGCGGCAGCGACCACTGCCCGCGGCCCGCTGGTGGCGGACACGCTGGCCTCCCTGGGCGCGACGGCGGCTGACGGCATGGTCGCGGGGGCGGGCCCTGCGCGCTATTGGCGGCTTGATGGGGCGCCTGGGACCGTCGGCCTGATCGCGCCCATGAGCGAGCCGTTCTGCGGCGGCTGCAACCGGCTGCGGCTGACGGCGCGGGGCGAGGTGCGCTCGTGCCTGTTCGCCGCGCCCAGTGTTGACCTCCGGCCGTGGCTGCGTCCACGGGTGGACGCAGCGGCCGTCGCTGCAGCGCTGTCTCGCTGCTGGCTGGCCAAGCGGGCGGGGCGCGAAGGCTCCATGCCCGGCGCCAGCGCCCACGCCAGCATGTGCCAGGTCGGCGGGTGACATGGCAGGCACGTGCGGACCCGGACACCTCACCCCTGAACTCACCGACGCCCCGGCTCGGCCCCATGAGCATACGCGGTGGAACTTCGCGGTCATGGTCGCCGACGCCAGCGCCTTCATCACCGGGGTCGCCTTCGTCAGTCCGGCGATCGTGCTGCCGCTGTTCATGGAGCGGTTGACCGGCTCGACGGTGCTGGTGGGGGTGGTGATGGCGATGCAAATGGCGGGCTGGTATGTGCCGCAGTTGGCCACCGCGAGCTTGGTCGAGCATCGCCCCCGGAAGAAACCGTTCATCCTCAGAGTGTGCGCGGCGGGGCGGCTCCCGCTTCTCCTCTTGCCGGTGCTGCTGTTGACGGCGCCCCTCCACCGCGGCCTGATCCTGGCGGTTTTCCTGGGGACGCAACTGCTGTTCTTCGCCAGCGACGGCATGACCGGGGTGCCGTGGAAAGACATCTGCGCCAAGACCATCGCGCCGCGAATGCGGGGGCGTTTCTTTGGCGCGATGCAGTTGATCGGCGGGGTGCTGGCGGTGGGGGCGGGGGCAGCGGTGCGGCAGATCCTGGGACATCCGCGGCTGCCCTACCCGCGCGACTACGCGCTGCTGTTCGCCATCGAGTTCGCGCTGCTGATGGCGTCCCTGGGATTCCTGGCGCTGATGCGCGAGCCCCTGCGCCCGGTGCGGGAGGCGCGCCGGGGCCTGTGGGAGTTGGTGCGGGCGGCGCCGGCGCTGCTGCGAGCGAAGCCGCAGTTGGCGCGCATGGTGGCGGTGCGCTGGCTGGCGGATACCGGCGCGATCGCGGTGCCGTTCTATGCGGTGTACGCCCGGGTCGAGCTCGGGGTGCCGGAGGCGACGGCCGGCATCTTCATCTCCGCGCAGATGGCGGGCGGTATCGCCTCCGGCGCGGGGTGGGCGCTGTTGTCCGACCGCTGGGGCAGCAAGCGGGTGATTCAGGGCAGCGCCCTGTGCAGCCTGATCGTGCCGCTGTTCGCATGGCTGGCGCCGCCGCTGCTGGCGGCGCACGGCCCCGCCGCCTTTACGTACGGTTACGCCTTCACGTTTTTCTTGCTCGGCGCGATCATCAATGGGGTATGGATCGGCTACACCAACTTCGTGCTGGAGAGCGTCGGCGACGAGGAGCGTGCGTCCTACGTCGGGCTCACCAACACCCTGGGCGCGCCCGCGGTCCTGTTTCCCATCCTCGGCGGGTGGGCGATCGGCGTCACCTCCTATCACGTCGTGTTCGCGGTCGCGTCGGCGGCAGCGGCAGCGGCGCTGGCCGGCACCGCCTGGCTGCGGGAACCGCGAGGTTAATCACGGTAGGGCAGGTGTCCACCTGAGGCGGACAGGTCTCGCCTGCCAACCGGCGTTTCGGGATGGCTCAGAGCCCATCCCCCGTTAGCGCGCGGTCTGCTTGCGCTGCCCGCGGCCTCGTCAACCCTTCGTGGTTGCCGCATATCGGTCGCGGCCTATTGACACAGTGGGGCTCGCGTGGTAGCATCATGCAAGGACAAAGAAACGACGCCACTATTCGGGAGGGCAAATAGCATGAATGCGGAATCCGAACTCGCTGCCATGAAGACAGTCCATGGGGCGCTGTCAGAGCTGGATGAGGGCGCGCGCACCCGCGTATTGCGATGGGCGGCCGAGGTGTGCAGAGTGGATCTTCAGAACGAGAGCGTTGTCCGTAGTGCAGCCGAGGAGCCGTGTTCTGTCCGCGACATGGCAGACCTCTACCACGCTGTCAATCCAGAGACAGACGCGGAAAGGGCGCTCGTGGCCGCGTACTGGCATCAGGTGGAGCAAGAACAAGAACAGGATGGTTTCGACGCGCTATCTGTCAACAAGACCCTGAAGAATCTCGGGCACAGGGTCAGGAACATCACGGACGCCCTGGGATCCCTCATGGAGCGCAGGCCTGCCCTGGTAATCCAGGTGCGGAAGCGCGGTACCACCAAGCAGGGGCGTAAGAGGTACAGGCTTAGTCAAGCTGGGATCACTGCCGTGCGGGAGAGGCTCACGGGCGAGCCCGCGCTGGAGAACCAGGGTGAGCGCTGACAGTCTTGTGGCCGCTCTCAGTAGCAGACTGCCTACCTGCCTGGCAACCGACATTGTGGAGGAGTTCGTGCAGATTCGTCAGGATGCGGCTACGGGAACGCTCGAGCGTTCCGCGCCCGGCAAGTTCGTGGAAACGCTTGTGCAGATCATGCAGTATCTGGAGAAACGTCAATATGATCCAAAGCCGAAAGTTGACGAGTATCTTAGAAATGCTGAGGCTTCTATAGGCGGCTTAGATGACGGCCTACGCATTTGTGCATCTCGCGTCGGTCGGGCGATGTACAGCCTGCGCAACCACCGCAGCATCGCACACAAGGGCAACGTGGATGCTAATGTCTATGACCTTGCTTTCCTGCTACATGCTGCCCAGTGGATCCTTACGGAGCTCATTCGCATTGCGGCTGCAGTCGGCATAGCGGAGGCTGGCAGGCTGGTGGTCGAGGCGCAAGCCCCGGTCGGCGTACTAGTTGAAAGCTTCGGAGACAGAAAGCTTGTTCTGAAGGACCTTGCCGCGAAGGCTGAGATACTAGTGCTGCTGCATAGTTGCTATCCCTCGCCCGAGACGATGGAGAGTATCCTCAAGTCAGCCGATCGACACAGCGCAAGGTCTGTCAAGGACGGGTTGCGACGTCTGTGGCTGGACAGGCTTGTGGATAAGAGTCGCGAGGGTGGTTACCGCTTGACCCAACGGGGGCTCGACGAAGCGCTGGACGTTATCAAGTATTGTCTGTGAGAGCGTTGAGACAAACCAGGGCAGGTGGCGCTCGGCCATACGTTAGCGGAACCGCCGCGCCTCCAGCCGCAAGACGGTTTCGGTGGCGGCGCTGACCTTGAAGCGCTCGTCCACGCGCAGCCCCACGATCCACGCGATGTTGCCGCCCGCGGTGATGATGGGCACCCGCTCGCGCTCGGCGCGCGGCACCTTGTGGTTGACGAAGAGATCATGCACCTTGACCGAACCGGTCATGCCCAGGGGTTGAAACCGATCCCCCCGCCGCCAGGTGCGCAGGATCACCGGCTGCTCGATGGCTCCGTAGTCGAGCTGCGCCGCATTGGGCGGCTCCCCGGTGGGGTTCGGCGCTTGGTCGCGCGCGAGCAACTCCGCCGCGATCGCAATCCCGAGCGATGGGATGTCGGTCTCCCCCGGCACGGTGAGCGCGAACTCGCCCACCGGGTCGTCGCGGGCGGGCTCGCCGACCCGCAAGACGAGGGTGCGATACCCGCGCTCGGCCACGATCCGGCGTGGCAGATAGACCCTGGCTCCGGTCCTGCCGCGATGGGCCAATCGCAGCACCGCCTCAACGTGCCCCTGCTCGATGTCCATCATGTCGCCCAGCAGCCGGCGAATGGCTTCGCGCACTACCCGCCGGGGAATGACGAAGGCTGCCATCATGTCATCTTGCGCATGAGCATCATCCCCGGCAACACTCTTCGCCGCGCTCGGAGTGACCGGAGAACGCCTGCGGGAAACGACATCGCTCATCCCTCGCGACAACGATGCCAGCTTCAATGTCACAGATTCGGGAGTTTCCTCCACCACCATCCGGGAGAACGCCATGCGAGCCTGAGATTGGAGCCACCGGCTCTGCTCCTCGGCCAGCTCCGACAGCCGCAGGATCGCGCGCTTGCAGCCTGGCTGCAGTTGCTCCAGCAGCGGCAGCAATTCCCGCCGCACCCGATTGCGCAGGAACGCGGGATCGCGATTTGAGGGATCCTCGCGATAGGGGAGGGCCCGCTCCTCGATATAGGCCATGATCTGCGCCCGGGTGACGTCGAACAGCGGGCGGATGAACGGAATGCTGACCGGGCGCATACCCGCGAGGCCATCAATGCCGGTGCCGCGCAGGATACGCATCAGCACCGTCTCCACGCGGTCATCGGCGTGGTGCCCGAGTGCGACCCGCGCCGCGCCCACCGCCTTCGCCGTGCGCAGCAGGAACTCGCGGCGGGCGTTGCGGGCCGCGTGCTCGAGCGACAGCTTCTCGCTCGCCGCCAGCGCGCGCACCTCCGCCGCCTCAAGGGTTACGGGGAGCCGCAAGTCACCGGCTAGCGCGCCTACGAACTCGGCCTCCTCGGCCGCCTCGGGGCGCAGCTTGTGATCGAGGTGCGCGACGTGGAGGTCGAGGTCGTACTCGGGGCGCAGGCGCACGAGGACGTCGAGCAGCGCCACCGAATCCGGGCCGCCCGACACCGCGACCAGGACGCGGTCTCCATGCCCCAGCATGCGGTAGGTTTCAACGGTCCTGGCAACAATATCGAGAAGCATCGGTGCGCCTGGTTCGCCGTGGTGTGGTCGTCTGGCGCGCTCCCCGCTTTCTCCGAGAAGAGGAGGGGTGGTGCGCGTCCGCGACGCCCCTCGCTCTTGGGGAGAGGCCCCGACTCGTCGGGGGTGAGGGCGCACGATCCGGGCTTGTCACCCTCACCCTGCCCTCCCCCTGGAAGGGGGAGGGGTTGGGCGTGCATCCCTCCGACTCCTCTCCCTTCCAGGGAGAGGTCGGCGAGCGTTAGTGAGCCGGGTGAGGGCGCACGATCGGCTTGTTACGCTTCGCGGCGCCGCATTGCCTACCCCAGCAGGCGCTCGATCAGGCGATGGCCCTCCTCGACGAAGAGCCCGCTCTCCGCGGCTGCCGTCTCGCTGAAGCGGTCCGCCGCGTCGGGGGCGATGCCCTCCCCGGCGAGCAGGAAGGGCACGGGCTCGCGGGTGTGGGTGCGCAGGCGAATCGGCGTCGGGTGATCGGAGGCGATGAGCACGCGCGATGGACCGAGGGATTCAAGCGCGGCGACGACCGGGCCGACGACGTAGCGGTCGAACTGCTCGAGCGCCCACACCTTCTTCTCCAGGTCGCCGTGGTGGCTCGCCTCGTCGGGGGCCTCGACGTGCACCAGGACGAAGCGGTAGCGCCCGATGGCTTCGGCGGCGGCGCGCCCCTTGGCCGCGAAATCCGTATCCAGGTTGCCCGTCGCCCCCAGGATCTCCGGCGCGCTCAGTCCCGCCGCCTTGGCGATGCCGCGCACCAGATCCACCGCCGCCACCGCGAACCCCGGCAGCGCCCACCGCACTACGAAGCTGGGCAGCCGCGGCGGGCGCCCCTGCCCCCACGGCCAGATCATGTTCGCCGGGTGCTTGCCCTCATCGCGCAGTCGCCGGTTGATCTCCATCTCCCGCAGCACCCCGTACGAATCGTAGATCAAGCGCCGCAGCGTCTCTTCGCCGTCGCCCGCAGGCAAGTGCTCGGCTATCGGCTGACCGATGATGTCATGAGGTGGGGTGGTGGCGACATCATCCGGGCCGTCCCGCCATACCAGCAGATGGCGATAGCTGATGCCGGGGTAGAAACGCAGACGCGGTTCCCCCAGGGCCTCCGACACCGTCTCCATCAACTGGCGCGCCAGGGGCGTGGCGATCTCACCCGCGCTGTAGTCCACCATCGTCATGTCATCGCCGCAGGTGACCAGGTTGCAGCGGAAGGCGACGTCCGCGCGTTCCAGGCCCACGCCCATGCTCACCGCCTCCAGCGGCCCGCGCCCGGTGTAGTAGCGGCGCGGGTCATAGCCGAGCAGGGACAGGCACGCGACATCGCTGCCGGGCTGTTCCACCTCGGGCGGGATGGTCTGCGCCAGGCCGACCTGCCCGGCGGCCGCGAGCGCATCCATGTGCGGCGTGCTTGCGGCCTCCAGCGGCGTGCGACCGTCGAGGTCATCCAGCGGCTCGTCGGCCGCCCCGTCGGGGATAAGGAGGATGTATCTCATGGTCTCTATACGGGAGCCCGGCGTGGAGGCCGGGATGGAACCCGGCCCCTACCTTGACAGGTCCAGCTCCCGCCCCACCAATCGCCGGTACGCCTCGAGATATTTCTCGCGGGTGCGCGCGACGACCTGCGGCGGCAGCTCGGGGGCGGGCGGCTCCTTGTTCCAGTCCAGGGTCTCCAGGTAATCGCGCACGTACTGCTTGTCGAAGCTGTCCTGGCTCTGACCGGGACGGTAGTCCGCCAGGTCCCAGAAGCGCGAGGAATCGGGCGTGAGCGCCTCGTCAATCAGCAGCAGACTGGGCGCGACCTCTTCAGAGGTCGCGATGGATTCCGCGCGGCCCTCAGCGCGCGCGCCCCCAGCGCCCAGCCCGAACTCGAACTTGGTGTCGGCGACGATGATGCCCCGCTCGCGCGCGTAGTCGGCGGCGAACTGGTAAATGGCGAGGCTGCGCTCGCGCACCCGGTGAAACAGTTCTTCGCCCACCACGTCCGCGGCTTGGGCGGGGGTGATGTTCTCGTCGTGGCCCGAGGCAGCCTTGGTCGCCGGGGTGCAAATGGGCGTCGGCAATGGTGCGGATTCCTGCAGCCCCGGCGGCAGTTCGATGCCGCTGGCGCTGCCTTTCGCTGCGTATTCCTTCCACCCGCCACCGGCCAGGTACCCCCGCACCACGCACTCGATGGGCAGCACTTGCGCCTTGACCACCAACATGCTGCGCCCGGCGAGCTGGTCGCGGTAACGCGGCAGCGGCTCGGGGAAGCGCGCCACATCGGTCTCCACCAGGTGGTTGGGCGTGATGTCGCGCAGCAGGTCGAACCAGAACAGGGATAGCGCGGTCAGGATCTTGCCCTTGTCGGGGATGCCGTTGGGCATCACCACGTCGAAGGCGGAGATGCGATCGGTGGCAACGATCAGCAGGTGCTCGCCCAGGTCATAGATGTCGCGCACCTTGCCGCGGCTGTGCAGCGGCACGCCGGGCAGGTTGGTATAGAGCAGGGCCTGTGTTGTCATGTAGTCCCCGTAGGGGCAAGGCATGCCTTGCCCCTGCAATTCACGCCGCCACCGGCGCCGCCAGGCCAATGGCCTCGGTCACCGCCTCCACCGACGCGGATATGTGCCGCGGCTCCTCGGCCACGGCAATGGCGCGGTCGGGGTCCTTCAGCCCATGCCCCGTCAGCACGCACACGACGCGAGCGTCGGCGGGCGCGTCGTCAAAGTACCCCCGTCCCGCCAGCTTGCGCACCCCCGCCACCGACGCCGCGGAGGCGGGCTCGACGAATATGCCTTCGAGGTTGGCGAGCATCCGGTAGGCGTCCAGGATTTCGTCGTCGCTGACCATGTCTATCACGCCGCCGGACTGGTCGCGCGCCTCCTCGGCGGCCCGCCAACTGGCCGGGCTGCCGATGCGGATGGCGGTGGCGATGGTCTCGGGGTGCTCGATGGGATACCCGCGCACGATGGGCGCGGCGCCTTCGGCCTGGAACCCCAGCAGCTTGGGCAGACGCGAAGCGCGATCCAGCTCGCGGTACTGCCGGTAGCCCCTCCAGTAGGCGGTGATATTGCCGGCATTGCCCACCGGCAGCGCGTGATACTCGGGCGCGTCGCCGAGGGTGTCGCAGATCTCGAAGGCTCCGGTCTTCTGCCCCTCGATGCGATGGGGGTTGAGGGAATTGACCAGGGTTATCGGGTAGCGCTCGGTGATCTCCAGCACCACCTTCAGACAGTCGTCGAAATTCCCCTCCAGGGCCAGCACCTGCGCCCCCTGGATCATGCTCTGCGCGAGCTTGCCCATGGCGATGGCGCCCTTGGGAATCGCCACCACGCACCGCAGCCCCGACCGCGCCGCATAGGCCGCGGCGCTGGCGGCGGTGTTGCCGGTGGAGGCGCAGATTACGGCGCGCGATCCCTGCTCCAGCGCCTTCGAGATCGCCACCGTCATCCCCCGGTCCTTGAACGAACCGGTGGGATTGAGGCCCTCGTACTTGAGGTAGAGCTGTGGGCGCAGACCGATCCCTTGCGCCAGGCGCGGGGCCTCGATGAGCGGCGTGTCACCTTCGAGCAGCGTCACCACCGGGGTTGCGGGACTGACCGGCAGCAGCCCGCGATACCGTTCGATGACCCCCTGGTAGGCCACCGCCTATTCCTCCTCCACCCGCACCCAGTTGCAGACTTCGACGACCTCGGGCAGGGCGCGGATGCGCTCCAGCGAGCGCCGCACCGCGCGCTCGACCGACTCGTGGGTGACCCACACGATTTCGGCGCTGTCGGCCGGCGCCCCCTTCTGTACCACCGACGCCAGGCTGACCCTCTCCTCGCCGAAGACGGTCGCGATCTTGGCCAGCACCCCCGGCCGGTCGGCCACCGTCATCCGCACGTAGTGCTTGGTCACGACCTCGTCCATGGGCCGCAGCGGGCGCTCCTCGAAACAGGTGCAGGAGACGCGGCCGGTGGCGCCGCGGTTGAGGTTGCGGGCGATATCAATGATGTCGCCGACCACCGCCGATCCCGTGGGGCGGGCGCCGGCGCCGCGCCCGTAGAACATGAGGCGACCCACCGCGCTGCCCTCGACGAAGACGGCGTTGAAGACATCGCTCACCGCCGCCAGGGGGTGGGTTTGCGGCAGAAAAGCGGGATGGACACGCAGCTCCAGCGCGTCGCCGCGATCCCGGCCGATGGCCAGGAGCTTGACCACATAGCCGAGCTCGCGGGCATAGAGCATGTCGGCGGGGGCGATGCGCGAGATGCCCTCGCGGTAGATATGGTCCAGCGCCGCGCGGCTGTTGAAGGCGATGGAGGCGAGAATGGCGAGCTTGTAGGCGGCGTCGTTGCCTTCGATGTCGTCGGTGGGATCGGGCTCGGCGTAGCCGCGCTGCTGCGCCTCGGCGAGGGCATGCGCGAAGTCCTGATCGCCGTCCGCCATGCGCGTCAAGATGTAATTGGTGGTGCCGTTGACGATGCCGATGATGCTGTAGATACGGTTGGCAGCGAGGGCTTGCTTGAGGGGTTGAATGATGGGGATGCCGCCGCCGACCGCGCCCTCGAAGTAGATGTCGAGGCCGCGCGCATCCGCCTGCTCGAGGATCTCGCGGCCGTGCTTGGCGATGAGTTCCTTGTTGGAGGTAACGACGCACTTGCCCGCGCGCAGGGCGGACAGGACGAAGTCGCGCGCGGGCTCGGTGCCGCCGATGGTCTCGACGATGATGTCAATGGCGGGATCGCTGATGAGCGCGCGGGCGTCGGTGGTGCGCTTATCCGCCGGCACCTCTACCGGCCGCGGCCGCTGCCAGTCCACGTCGGCGACGCCCGTCACCTCCAGGCGCGAGCCGACCTTGAGCGCGATGGCGTCGGCGTTCTCCGCCAGCACCTGGTAGGCCCCGGCCCCCACGTTGCCGAACCCCAAGATGCCGATTCTGATCACATCCCGACTCATGACCTGGCCCCGCCAAACGTTACTCCGCCAGCTCGACCATCATCAGCACCTGCCCCGCTTGCACCAGCTCCCCGGCGCCGGCCGTGATGGCGACGACCCGTCCCTCGATTTCGCTGTTGATCTCGTTGAAGACCTTCATCGCCTCGATCAGGCCCACCGTCTGCCCGGGCTCGATCCAGTCGCCGACCTCGACGTAGGCAGGGGCATCGGGTGCGGGGGCGCGATAGAACACTCCCAGCAGCGGCGCGCAGATGTCGGCTGCCCGAGCCCCGCCGGGGGGCGCCTCCCGCGGGCGCCGGACGACGGCCGGGCGCCGTTGCCCGCGCCCCACGCGCACCTTGCCCTGCGGGCTCTCGACGGTGAGCTCGGACAGACGATGCTCCCGCGCCAGGCGCATCAGCGCGCGCAGCTCCTCGAAGGTCTCTTCGTCCACTGCTGCCCTTGCCGGCCCGTGCGGCTGACGTCGCTTGCGCGATGGCGAGCCGCACGAAGGCTCCAGCCCGGCCGGGTGCGCGCCGGCCTCAGGACGAGGCGCGAGAGGCGGCCTTGAGCCGCTTCTTGCGCGCACGCTTTTCCTTAGCCCGCTTCTCGTCCTCTGTATTGCGGCGGCGCTCATACGCCTCGCGTTCCACGGCCTGTACGGCCTCGCGCTCGAAGGCGAGAAATTCCTGCAGATTGCACGCCGCTTTGAGCTTCTCCAGATCAACCGTCACCGGCAAGATGAGAACTCCTTAGCTGGGAAACTAAGAGCACGGCCCGGGCCGTGCTCCATCACGTCGGATTATAGCAGCGCCCTGCGCCCCTGTCAACCGCGCAGCCCCCCTCTGCCCCCCCACGGGTATGACCGAAGAATTGGGATCGCGCCAATCAACCGAGGCTTTCTGTGCGCCTGGCCGACGTAGCATCCGCCCGCCCTGGCGGCGGGTATCCGGCGGCGCAGCGCGCAACTCCCGCCGCAAGCTCAGCGCACGGAGATGCTTCCCGCCGATACAAACGGCGTATGGTTATTGCCCTGCTGCAACCGGACGAATACCTGATAGCGCCCGGCCACGTTGCGGCGCGGGACCAGGGCGTTGAAGCTCTGCTCATAATGCCGGCCTGGCTTGCTCGGCGGCATCGTCGCTGCGAACAGCACGGGCACCGCTCGCCGCATCTGCGACCGCTCAGGCGCGGCGTCGGGGCCGCTTGTCGCTACCTGCTGCGCGAGGTCGGAGTGGACAAATAGGAACTGCAGGTCGCCTTGCGGGCGCGCGGCTGCTTTCCAGCGCACAGCCGCGGTGACCGTGAACGGCTCTCCGCGCGCGGCCTCCGTCGGCGTGGCAACGCTCACCAGGCTCCCGGCGCCGCCGGGGAACTCCAGCAGCGGGCGCGCGCCGGGGCCGTCCGCTGCCTGAGGGATTCCCGGAGGCAGCACCACGCGCTGAATCAGTGCGTCCGTAAGCAGCACATAGCCTGGGGGCACTTCATCGAGCGGAATATTGGTGTACAGGGAGCGACGGGGATCCACACTGCTGCGGATGCTCCGAGCCAGCCACGGCAGCCGCTGCTGGGGGGCGATGAGTCGCGCGTCGGCTACCACTGCGCGGAGGCCGGGGTCGGACAGCAGCGGCTCATACCACGGATAGACGATCATCTCCGCGCCCAACAACTGCGGCTGCGGGCGATGACCTAGGACGTGGTAGTAGTAGAGAGCGCCGCTCTTGGGCTCATCGCCGCTGAGCAGCAGCACCGCGTCGCCGGGGATGCCCGCAAAGCTTATCGTGGCCGCATCCAGGACCCTGTACTGCTGGCTGCGGTCCGCCGATCTCCAGCAGGTCATCAGTATGTCGAGCGGCAACGCAAGCGCAACCGCCGCCCCCGCAATCGGCACCAGGCGTTGGACCGCGGGGCTGATCTTGAGCTTGCCCGCCGCTCGCAGCACAAACGCCGCCCCCGCCCCGCACCACGCGCTCACCACCACCGCGCTCGGCATGTAGAAGACGTCCTTGTCCGGAACGGCGTAGAACGCCGCCCACGTGCCGATCAAGGCAAAGCCTGCGATGAGGCCGACCGCCAATGGCCGCTGGCGCGGTGACCGCAGCAGGCCGACCACGCCCACCGCGGTGAGGAGGAGACCGGCCCAGCGAAACTGCACCCACATGCGCACGAACTGCAGGCGGGTGTACGTCAGCGCCTGGTCCGGCGGCTCGGCGAAGACGTAGCGGTAATAGAGGCTGGCGCTGATGTGATCCCAGAAGTAGCGCAGGCTGGCGCTGGTGTTGCCCCAGTTTAGAAATGGGTGCGTCGCCGAGCGCAAGGGCAGCCACAGGTAAAGCAGTAACGGCAAGGCGCCGTAGCCGGCGGCGCGCAGCAACGCGCGCGCGTGCAGCGGGCGCGCGTTGACGACGGCCCACAGTAGCAGGGGCGCGGCAAAGAAGATCGCAGAGCGGTGGTGGGTCAGCGCCAGGCCGCAGAAGAATGCCAACACGTTGAGGCGGCGCGGTGTCGGGTCTTCCGACCAGCGGACGAACATCGTGATCACCAGCCACACCATCAGCAGGTTAAACGCGTATACCTCCGGCTGGTTGGCCTGCTGCCACACCCACCAGTTCAAGCCCGCCAGCAGCCCGCCGAGCAGCCCCGCTGGGCCGCTGCAGGTAATGCTGATCAGAACCCAGCATACCAGGCCGCCGCTGGCTGCGGCCGACGCCGCGCTCAGCAACGCGACCCTGCGCGCCGGCTCGCCCAGCGGCAGCAGGTCGAACAGCTTGCCGACGATCAGATACAGAGGATAGCCCGTGGGGTGCGCGATCCCCATCGTATGCACGGCGGTGACGAGTTCGCCGGAGTCGCCTTCGGTGATGGTAGGGGCGAGGGTGAGCCAATAGCAGGCGAACAGCGATAGGCCGACGGCCACGGGCAGGCCCGCCCTCAGGGCGAGCCGGCGCAGACGCGGGGAGGATTCGATGCCGCCGGACACTGTTGAAGCCGCCTCCGATCCATTTAACCACGGCCGCGGCGCGGCTGTCAAAGCCACCCCCGGGCTCCGAGTTTGTCGTCGGCGCCAGACGCCGGCCACGGCGCGCCGCAGCGCCGACGGGGTCGAGGATCGCACTTCCGCTCGGGCCCGCCGGACGAACCAACCGCTCCGCGCCGTTTGTCCCGCCGGGGCGACGCCGCCGCTGGCGGTGCGGGCAGGACATTGGCCGCAAGGCGGCCAATAGTGCGACCGGAGGAACGCATGGCGAAAGAGCCGGTTACGAACGAAGCTGGAGCGCGCCCGCGCTTCTGCGTGCTGGGCGCGGGCCACGGCGGCACCGCCATGGCCGCCCACCTGGCGCTGATGGGCTTCCAGACCAACCTCTTCAACCGCAGCGAAGAGCGGCTGCTGCCGATCAAGCTCATGGGCGGCATCGAGCTGCTGCGCACCGAGGGCGACGTCGTGCCCCACGGCACGGCTCGCCTCCACTGCGTGACCACCGACATCGCCGAGGCGTTGCCGGACAGCGACGTACTGATGGTAGCGGTGCCGGCCACCGGCCATCGCTTCATGGCCGAGGCCTGCGCCTCCCACCTGCGCAACGGCCACATCGTCGTCCTCAATCCGGGGCGCACCGGCGGCGCGCTGGAGTTCTCCCACATCCTGCGCCGGCGCGGGGTTACCGCCGATGTCGTCGTCGCCGAGGCGCAGACCTTCATCTACGCCAGCCGCTGCGTCAACCCGGCGCAGGTGCAGATCTTACGCGTCAAGAACAGCATTCCCGTCGCCGCGCTCCCGGCCTATCGCACGCCGGAGGTGGTCCAGGCGCTGCGCCCGGCGTTTCCCCAGTTCGCGCCCGGCGACAACGTCATCAAGACCAGCCTCGACAATATCGGCGCCGTGTTTCATCCGACGGTGACGGTGCTCAACGCCGCGCGCATCGAGAGCACCCACGGCGACTTCGAGTACTACATAGACGGGGTGACGGAATCGGTATCGCGGGTGCTGGAGGCGCTTGACGCCGAGCGGGTCGGGGTCGCCGCCGCCATGGGCTTCAACGCGATCACCGCGCGCCAGTGGCTGTACCTGGCTTATGACGCGGCGGGCAAGACCCTGCACCAGGCGATGCGCGCCAATCCCGGCTACTACGGCATCAAGGGACCTTACCGCCTCGACCACCGCTACCTCAACGAGGACGTCCCCATGAGCCTGGTGCCGATCGCCTCCCTGGGCGACATGCTGGGGGTCGAGACCCCGACCATTGACGCGGCCATCCATCTCGCAGGCCTGCTCAACGGGTGTGACTACTGGGCCGAGGGGCGGACGGTGGAACGGCTGGGGCTGGCCGGGCTGAGCCTGAAGCAGATCCGGGAGCTGGTGCTGGAGGGGCTGCCTACCGTTTCCGGGGCGCCCCCTACCCACGACCAGGCGTGAGGCCTGGCAGGGATTCGCCATCATGTCCAAGATCATCGGCGCCGCCATCGGCAACTGCGTCCACGTCGCCGGCGTGCTGTCGTTTCTCAACCTCGCCCAGC
>DATLAK010000176.1 GCA_035527535.1 Armatimonadota bacterium | reverse complement strand
CGCGATCGCCGCGGCGCAGGCTGGGTGGCGCTCGGTTTCGTCGCGGTCGCCGCCGCGCTGGCGGCGACCGTTGCGCTGCCGATCCTGATCACCGGCCACGAAGCCAGCTACCTATCCGGTTTCGCGGTTCCCGGTCTAGGGGCGGAGCTGACCTTCACCGTTGACGCCCTGAGCGCGCTCTTCCTGATCCTGATCGTGGTCGGGGCGCTGATCGCCACCCTCTACTCCATAGACTACATGGAGTCGTACCCGGAGCAGAACCTCGCCCGCTACTACGGCCCGCTGCTGCTGTTCATCGCGGGGATGATCGGCGTGGTCTGCGTCGCCGACTGGTTCTTCTTCCTCATCTTCTGGGAGTTCATGACGCTCGCCAGCTACTTCCTGGTGGTGTTCGAGCGCGAGAACCCGGTTAACCTGCGCGCGGGCTTCAAGTACTTCCTGATGACTCACGCCGCGAGCGCGCTCATGTTCGCGGCGGCGATCATCACCTGGAAGGCGGGCCCCGTGCACCAATTCGGTTTCGCCTCCGCGCAGGTGTCGCTGGCGGGCATGGCGCAGGCGCGACCGTGGCTGCTGCACCTGGTGCTGGCGATGTGGTTGATCGGCTTCGGCACCAAGGCGGGCATGTACCCGTTCGGCGACTGGCTGCCCGACGCCTACCCGGCCGCGCCCTCCAGCGCTACCGCCGTGTTTTCCGGTGTGATGAGCAAGATGGGAGTTTACGGGATTGCCCGCGTCTTCCTGTGGCACGCCTTCCCGGCCCTGAGCGCCGACGCGGTCGTCGCCTGGGGGCTGGTGATCGCCGCCTTCGGCGTTGCCTCCGCGGTCATCGGCAGCATCGCCGCCGTCCAGCAGAATGATTGCAAGCGCCTGCTTGCATTCTCCAGCATCGGTCAGATGGGCTACATCCTGATGGGTTTGGGCGTTGGGCTTGCGTTTCTGCGCCTGCCCGCACCGGGGCCGCTGTTCGGGGCGCTCGCGCTGCTCGCGGCATTCTACCATCTGGTCAACGACGCCGCTTTCAAGTCCCTGCTCTTCCTCAACGCCGGCAGCATCGTCTATGTCACCGGCACCCGCGACCTTAACCGCGTCGGCGGTTTGGCTGCGGTCATGCCCGTCGCCGCCGTGACCGCGGGCGTCGGCGCGCTGGCGCTGGCGGGCCTGCCGCCGCTCAACGGCTTCGTCAGCAAGTGGATGCTCTACCACGCATCCATCGTCGGCGGCCTGCACTATCCGGTGTTCCTGGCGGTGGGTCTGATCGCCCTCATGGTGAGCGTGGTGAGCCTGGCGTACGCGATGAAATTCGTCGGCATCGCCTTCATGGGCAAGCCGGCCGCAATCGCCGGCGGCCGCGGCCGCGGCCTGCCGTGGACGATGACGACCGCGCAGGTGCTGCTGGCGGCGGTCTGCGTCGCCCTGGGGCTGGCGCCGGTGTGGGTCGCCCGCGCGATCTACGGCATGCTGCAGGCGCCGGGTCTGGAGCTGGCGGCGCCGGCGCAGATCCTGGCGGGTTCGAACTGGACGCTGCAGCTGGTCGCCGGCCGCACGGTGGCAGCGGCGGCGTGGAACCCATTGCTGCTGCTGGGCCTGCTGGCGGGCCTGATGGTGGTCAGCTATGGCATCATGCGACTGGGTGGGGCGCCGGTGCGCGTGGTGGGCACCTGGTACTGCGGCGAGGAGCACGCGGACGAGCTGGTGCGTTTCCGCGCGCAGGGGGTGTTCGCACCCTTCAACCGTGCGTTCGCGGGCATTTACCCGCGGGTGCGGCTGCCGCGGGTTGCGCTGCCGGGCTGGGTCCCGCGCGTCTTCGACCTCGATTCGTGGCTGTACGCGCCACTGGTGCGCGGGGGCGGGCGGCTGGCGGAACGCTTGAGCCGCACCCACGTCGGCATTCCCCAGATATACATGCTGTGGCAGGTGATTGGCGTGATCGTGGTGCTGGCGCTGCTGTTCCTGGTGGTGAGGGGTTAGGCGTTCGCAGGCTGGAAGCCTGCGCCACAAAGGGCTTACAGCCCTCGGGCGGCTTCGCCCCGGGGCAGGAGGATATGAGAACGATGTATTTCTCAAATAACGGGCTGCTGGCCGGCATCAAGCAGCGCGCCGGCCGCGGGTTCATAGAGTCGCGCGAGCCGGTGGACCGCACCCTGTACGTGCGGCTCGACAAGGAAGCGATCGTGCCCATGGCGGACTATCTATTCAACCAGGTGGGCGCGCGCTTCCTGATTACGGCGGGCACCGACCGCCGCCAGGCCCACCGCGGTTACGAGATCAACCACATCTTCGCCATGGACGAAGACCACGGCTACGTGTGCCTAGTGGCTGAGGTTGATCCCAACGACGCGAAGATTCAATCCATCACGCCGGTGGTGCCGGGGGCGGGGTGGTCGGAGCGGGAGTTCCAGGATCTGATTGGGGTCGAGGCGGAGGGCCACCCCGACCCACGGCGGCTGGTATTGGCCGACGACTGGCCGGCGGGGGTGCACCCCCTGCGCAGGGACGTGGCGTACGACCTCAAACCGCCCGCCGACGAGGGGGCGCGGGTGCAATTGAAGGAGCCGCCGCCGGGGGCGACCGTGCTGCCCATCGGGCCGTTCTTCCCGGTGCTGGAGGAGCCCGCGCAGCTCCGCCTGTTCGTGGACGGGGAGCGGGTCGTCGGCTGCGACTACCGCGGGTTCTACAACCACCGCGGCATCGAGAAGCTGGGCGACACGGTCCTCAACTACAACGAGATCCCCTTCATCGCCGAGCGCATCTGCGGCATCTGCGGCTTCATCCATTCCAGTTGCTACTGCCAGGCGGTCGAAGTGGCGGCCGGCATCGAGCCGCCGCCCCGCGCGCGCTACATCCGCAGCCTAATGCTCGAGATCGAGCGCGTCCATTCCCACCTGCTGTGGCTGGGCATCGCCACCCACATCATCGGCTTCGACACCCTGCTCATGCAGAGCTGGCGCATCCGCGAGCCCATCATGTGGCTGTGCGAGCAGATCGCCGGCAACCGCAAGACCTACGGCATGAACATCATCGGCGGCGTGCGCCGCGACATTCCCAAGGAGCTTCACCCCAAGGTCCTCGACGTGCTCGACAAGATCGAGAAGGAAACGCTGGCGGTCGCCGACGCCCTGCCCGGCGACTCGACCCTCATGCTGCGGCTGAAGGACGTCGGCCCCCTGACCTATGAACACGCGCGGGCGATGTGTGCCGTCGGGCCGACGGTGCGCGGCTCGGGGCACCCGCGCGACGCGCGCGTGGATCATCCCTACGCCGCCTATCCCGAGCTCGAGCCCAAGGTCTGCTACCACGACGAGGGCGACGTGTTGGCGCGCACCCTGGTGCGGGTGGAGGAGACCTTCGAGTCCATCCGTCAGATTCGCAAGGGGCTGGCGGAGATGCCGGAGGGGCCGCTGGTGACGCCGATTGAGGACGAGATTCCCGCCGGCCTCGAGGGCATCAGCATGGTCGAGGCGCCGCGCGGCGAGGCCATCCACTACGTGCTGACCGGCGACAACAACCGCCCCGAGCGCTGGCGCGTGCGCGCGCCGACCTACCCCAACCTGCAGTGCATCCCGGCGATGGTGCAGGATCAGGAGATCGCCGACGTCCCCATCACCCTGGGGAGCATTGACCCCTGCTTCTCCTGCACCGAGCGGGTGGAGGTGGTGGACGTCGAGCGCGCGCAGACGCGGGTGTACAGCAACGACGAGCTGCTGGCGCTGTCGCGCGGGAAGAGCGAGCGGAGGAGCTAGATGGGTTACCCGCTGATAGTGGGCATCGTCCAGGTGCTGGTGGTGCTGCTGCTGTCACCCTTGCTGGAGGGGGTAATCCGCAAGCTCAAAGCGCGCATTCATTCGCGCCAGGGGCCGCCCATCATCCAGCCCTACCTGGACCTGCTGAAGCTTTTGGGCAAGGAGGACCTGCGTTCCACGGGGAGCCTGATGTTCCGCGCGGCCCCAGTGCTGGTGATGGCGGCGGTGCTGCTGGTCGCCCTGCTCATTCCCATGGGCGCCGGCGTTCCCTTGGGGGGATCGAGCGACCTCATCGTTCTGCTCTACATCCTGACGCTGGCGGGGGTGGGCGTCATGCTGGTCGCTTTCGCCTCGGGCAGCCCTTACGCCGCGGTCGGCGGCAGCCGGGAGATGATGATGATGCTCACCACCGAGCCGGTGATGGCGGTCGCGTTGGTGGTGGCGGCGCTCAAGGCGGGCACCCTGCGCTTCGACGGCATGGTCGCTTGGCAGCTCGCGCATCACCCCTACGTCTCCACCGTCATCGCCGGCGCCGCCTTCTTCCTGGCGCTGCAGGCGCAGGCCGGCAAGCTGCCCTTCGACATCGCCGAGGCTGATCAGGAGATCATGGGCGGGCCGTTCATCGAGCTCAGCGGGCCGCGGTTAGCGCTGATGAAGTGGTGCTTCCACATGCGGCTGCTGCTGTTCTCGGTGCTGCTGGTGCAGGTGTTCGTGCCGTGGCCGGACCTGGGGGCGGCGGCGCTCAACGTCGTCGCGACCCTGGCCAAAGCGTTCGTAGTGGTGGTGCTGGTGGGGCTGATAGATGTCGTCAATCCCCGGCTGCGCATTGACCAATCCATGACCTACTTCGCCCGCGTCATCATCTTCGCGCTGGCGGCGATTCCGTTTACGATGATCGGGAAGTGAGGAGGCGCCGATGTTCACGAGCAAGCTCAAGGAAGCGCTCATCTGCCTGCGCGCGGGGAAGGTCACGCTGCCCTATCCGCTGGTGCCGATGGAGAGCCCGGAGGGCTTTCGCGGGCGGGTGGTGATAGACGTCAACCGGTGCATCGGCTGCGGCGGCTGCGCCGAGGTCTGTCCGACGCGTCTCATCCGCGTCTCCGATCCGTCGCCGGAGAAGCGCGTGCTGGAGCTCGAGCTGGAGCGCTGCGTCCACTGCGGACGCTGCGAGGAGGTGTGCCCGGAGCAGGCGATCACCCTCACGCGCGAGTTCGAGACCGCCACCAACGACAGCCACCAGTTGCGCATTCGCGCCGAGATCTTCATGGGTCCCTGCCAGCGCTGCGGGCGCTGCTATATCCCGCCCACCGCGCTCGACGAGATGCAGGTCACCGGCTTCCGCCAGCCGCAGCCGGAACCGGAGCGGCAGGCGGAAGCCAGGTAGAGCCGATGTCGGTCGCGAGAGGAATCAGCTCACATGTACAACGATAGCTTGATCGGCACCCTGAGCCTCATCATGATCATCACCTCGGTGAGCGCGGTGGAGGCGCGCAACCTGCGGGTAGCCGCCATCGCCTACCTGGTGCAAGCGCTGCTCATCTGTGCGCTCATCCTCACCTTCGCCGCCGGCAACCCCACGCTCTACTGGTGGGCGGGGGTGGCGTTGATCACCAAGGCGATCATCACGCCGTGGCTGCTGCTGTCCTACGTGCGACGCACCACCGATCGCGAGGTGCGCGCCATCATCGGCTTCGGCCCGTCGGTCATCCTCGCCAGCATCATCCTCGTCAGCTTCTACAAGCTCACCCACGCCCACGCCGATTTCCTGGCGCCCACCACCGTCGCCACCCACGAGGTCTTTCGCACCAATCTCGCGGTCGCGCTGACGGTGTTCGTCATCGGCCTCTACGCCATCTTGTCCCGCCGCGACGCCATTAAGACCGTGGTCGGCTTGTGCCTGCTGGAGAATGCGGTGCACCTGAGCCTGATCAGCCTGGCGCCCGGCATCCGCGAGACCGCCCTGGTGGGGATCGCCACCGAGGTCGTCATCACCGTCTATCTGCTGCTCTACATCATCTCCGGGATCTACCAGAAGTTCGGGTCCACCGACACTTACAAGCTGTCGGAGCTGCACTGGTGAGAACCACCAAGGCACAAAGGCACCAAGGAAGCGTGGGGGCGCAATTCATTGCGCCCCGTCCAAGTGGGCGTGATGAATCACGCCCCTACAACCGGCAAACGAGGAAGCGTACATGCCTAATCAGGTAGTGTCAATACTACCCGCGCTGCTGCTGATGGTGCCGGCGGCGGCCGGCCTCATCTGCTACCTGCTGGGGCGAGTGAGCATCGCCGGGCGCAACACGGTGGTGGTACTGGGCGCTGCCGCCACCACCGGCATCGCCTTCCTCATGCTGCAACAGGTGCTGGCCCGCAAAACGGTGCTTACCACCTGGGGCGAGGAGCTGCGGGTGGACGGCCTGAGCATGACGCTGGTGCTGGTGATCAGCGTGGTGGGGCTGCTGGCGTGCATCTACTCCATTCGCTACATGCGCCACCAGACCGCCATCCACTGGCGCGACATCACCGAGCAGCGGCTCAACACCTTCTACGGCCTGCTGTTGGCCTTCATCGCCACCATGCTGTGGGGGGTGGTGACCAATAACATCATCATGCTCTACGTCGCGGTGGAGGCGACCACCATCGCCTCCGGCCTGCTGGTTGCCTTCTACTGGGACCGGCGCGGGCTGGAGGCGGGCTACAAGTACCTGATGTTATTGACGGTGGGCATCACCTTCGCCCTCTTCGGGTCGGTGCTGATGTACGCGGCCGCGGCCTCCCAGCCCGGGCTCTCGGGCGCCGGCGCGCTGCTCATCACCCGCATCCGCGAGGTGGCGCCGGACTTTCCCCGCAGCATGGTCATCGTCATCGCGGCGCTGCTCATCGTCGGCTTCGGCACCAAGGCGGGCATCGCCCCCTTCCATCCCTGGCTGCCCGACGCCCACGCCGAGGCCCCCAGCCCGGTCAGCGCCCTGCTCTCCGGCGTCATGCTCAAGATGGCGATCTACGCCCTCGCCCGCACCGTCACGATCTTCTATCCCACCTGGCCGACCATCACTGTCTTCCTCGTCGGGCTCGGCGCCTTCACCATGGTGCTCGGCATCGTCATGGCCATCGTCCAGACCGACATCAAGCGCCTGCTCGCCTACAGCTCGGTGAGCCAAATGGGCTATATCCTGATGGCCTTCGGCATCGGCACCTATCTCGGCTTCTACGGCGGCATCTTTCACCTCGTCAATCACGCCATCTACAAGGCGCTGCTGTTCCTGAGCGCGGGCGCCATCATGTACGCCACCGGCATCCGCAGCATCCACGACCTGGGCGGCCTGGGGCGCAAGATGCCCATCACCTCGGCCTGTTTCTTCGTCGGCGCGCTGGCTCTCAGCGGCATGCCGCCGTTCAACGGCTTCATGAGCAAGATCACCATCTACCTCGCCGCGGCGGACGCCCACATGTGGTGGGCGGCGGGCATTGCCATCGGCACCGGGGTGCTGACGCTGGTGGTGCTGGTACACGCGGCCTACGCGATTTTCTGGGGCCGGCCGCAGACCGATCGCCTGCACCTCGACCAGGTGCGGGAGGTGCCGGCGTCGGTGTGGGCGCCGATGGTGGCGCTGGCGCTGTTGTGCCTGGTGCTCGGCGTCTATCCGCAGCTCTTGTACCCGCTGCTCGATCGCGCCGCCCGTGTCTTGTTGCCGGCGGGGCAGACGCTGATCGCCCTGGGGAAATGAGGCAGGGGCGCACGGCCCTGCGCCCCTGCGAAGCACTGTCGGGGCGACCGTAGGGCAGGAGCTTGCCTCCCGCCCCGAGAGAGGTTAACACAAGTGAGCATTCTCAAATCGCTGTCGGCGAAGGTGCTGCCCAAGTCGCTGTGGGTGTATCACACCAACACCGGCGCCTGCAACGGCTGTGACATCGAGATCATCAACGTCCTCACCCCCTACTACGACGCCGAGCGCTTCGGCATCAAGCTCGTGGGCTCGCCGCGCCATGCCGACGTCTTGCTCGTCTCGGGGCCGGTAACGCGCCAGGTGCTGCCCGCGCTGCGGCGCCTCTACGAGGCGGTGCCGAATCCGAAGCTCGTTTTCGCCTTCGGCTCCTGCTCGGTCGGCGGCGGCATCTGGTATGACAGCTACAACATCATCGGCGGTGTGGATAAGGTGCTGCCGGTGGATTTCTACGTGCCGGGGTGTCCGCCGCGGCCGGAGGCCATCCTCTACGGAGTCGCGGTCGCCCTCGGCCTCGCCCCGCCCAAGGTGGAATTTCAGGACCTGGCCCAGGACGTGCCCCCCGAGCTCGAGGAGGCATTCCGCAACGCCCGCGAGCGCCTGGAGGCCTGTGCGGGGGGCCCCGCGCGCCCAAAGGGATGACGCCTCTCGGCGTCCGGGGGTCGAGAAGCGAAGATGGCGCAGGGGCACAGCATGCTGTGCCCCTGCGCCATCTTCCGGCGTACTGCCCACCCATGGCGGCCCTTCGCCTTGTCTTCCTTGTCGTTTAGCTCCATAATGGAATGCGGAGGGACAATCTGGCAGCGCCCGCATCAGCGCGCAAGGCAGCCGCTTACTTGAGAGCCAGAACCAAGGCCACGGTTAAAGGCATCGTGCAGGGGGTGGGTTTCCGCCCCTTCGTGTACCAGCTCGCGCGCTCGCTCGACCTCGGCGGGTGGGTGCGCAACAGCTCCGAGGGAGTAATCATCGAGGTCGAAGGGGAGAACGGGCGAGTGGAGGAGTTCGTGCGCTCGCTGCGCGCGCAGGCCCCGCCGGCGGCCGACATCTCCGCCATCACCGTGCACCCGCTCGCGCCGACCGGGGAACGCGAATTCACCATCCTCGCCAGCGCCGGCGAGCAGCCCCCCGAGCCGGTCATTCCCGCCGACATCGCCACCTGCGCGGACTGTGGGCGCGAGGTGCGCGAGGCCGGCGACCGGCGCTTCCACTATCCCTTCACCAACTGCACCAACTGCGGCCCGCGGTTCACCATCATCCGCGGCATCCCCTACGATCGCCCCCACACCACCATGGCGGCGTTCCGCATGTGCCCGGCCTGCCAGGCGGAGTACGACGACCCTGCCGATCGCCGCTTCCACGCCCAGCCCAACGCCTGCCCGCGCTGCGGCCCGCGCGTCGCCCTCGACGACCGGCCGGCCGCGGGCGGCGACCCCGCCGCGCCGGTGCTGCGCGCGGGGGAACTGCTCGCCGCCGGGCGCATTGTCGCGGTCAAGGGGCTGGGCGGATTCCATCTGGCATGTGACGCGCGCAATGCGGACGCCGTGCGCGCCTTGCGCCGGCGCAAAGGGCGCAGCGACAAGCCGTTCGCCCTGATGGTACGCGACCTGGCGGAGGCCGGCCGGCTGTGCTCGATCAGCGACCAGGAGCGGGCACTGCTGCAATCCCCGCAGCGCCCGATCGTCCTCTTGTGGGAGCGCCCGCAGAATGGCATCGCGCGCGAGGTCGCACCCCACAACCGCTACCTGGGGGTCATGCTGCCCTATACCCCGCTGCACGCGCTGCTCTTCGAGACCGCCCCGCCGGCCCTGGTCATGACTAGCGGCAACCTCGCGGAGGAGCCCATCTGCCACCGCAACGACGAAGCCCGCGCCAAGCTCGGGGGCATCGCCGACAGCTTTCTGACCCACGACCGCGACATCCACCTGCCGTGTGACGACTCGGTGGCGCGAGTGGTGGCCGGCCGGCCGATGCTCGTGCGCCGCTCCCGCGGGTATGTGCCGCGGGCCCTCGCTTTGCCGCAGGTGGCACCGCCGGTGTTGGCGGTCGGCGGGGAGGAACGCAACACCTTCTGCATGATCGTCGGCGACCGTGCCGTCGTCAGCCAGCATATCGGCGACCTCGACAACGTCGAGACGCTGGATTACTTCGAGCGGGGGATCGAGCATCTGGGCGCGCTCTTTCGCTGGCGCCCGGAGATCATCGCCCACGACCTGCACCCGGAGTATCTGTCCACCAAGTACGCGCGCCGCCGCCGCGACTGCCGCCTCGTCGGCGTGCAGCACCACCACGCCCATGCGGTATCGGTCATGGCCGATGCCGCAGTGCAGGGCCCGGTGCTCGCGGCCTGTCTCGACGGCGCCGGCTATGGCCCCGACGGGGCGGTCTGGGGCGGCGAGTTCTTGCTGGCGCGGCTGACCGGTTTCGACCGTTGGGCTCATCTTGCCTACGTGCCCATGCCCGGCGGCGCGGCGGCGGTGAGACGGCCCGCGCGCATGGCGCTGGCATACCTCATGCGAGCTTACCCCGATGACGCGGAGCTGGTCGCCCGGTCGCTGATGCCGGACCTCGAGCCGCGCGAAGTGACGGCGGTGATGGCGCAAGCTGCGCGCGGATTCAACTCGCCGCCCACCTCGAGCATGGGGCGGTTGTTCGACGCCGTCTCGGCCCTGCTTGGCATTTGCGCCGAAGCGACCTACACCGGGCAACCGGCGGTCGAACTCGAAATGGCAGCGTGGCAGAGTGTAGGGGCAAGGCATGCCTTGCCCCTACGGCTGGACACCTCTGTCCGCCCCTGGCAGATTGACCCGGCGCCGATCATCCGCGGCGTGGTGGACGATCTGCGCGCCGGTGTGGAGCGGGCCGAGATCGCGGCGCGGTTCCATTACACCATCGCCGCATTGATCGGCGACGTGTGCGAGCGCATGGCCCGTGACACCGGGTTGACGCAAGTGGCCCTGGGCGGCGGCGTGTTCCAAAACGCCTACTTGCTGGAGCTGCTGGCGAAGGATCTGCCGCGGCGCGGCCTGGAGCCGCTGCTGCACCGCCAGGTGCCGCCTAACGACGGCGGCCTCGCCTTGGGGCAGGCGGTGATTGCCGCCGCGATATCAGTCGCGGCTGGGGGATTGGCTCCATAATCTCCGGATTATGGTGCCTGTCCCCATTTCTGCAGAAAGGTGAGACGCGGACTATGTGCCTGGCCATCCCGATGAAGGTGGTCTCGATGGAGGGCGGCCGCGCCATTGCGGAACAGGAGGGGGCGCGACGGGCGGTCAACGTCGGGCTGCTCGACGAGGTCAAGACGGGCGATTACGTCCTCGTTCACGCCGGCTACGCCATCGCGCGCGTGGACGAAGAAGAGGCGCTGCGCACCCTGGAACTGGTGCGGAATCTGGCGGAACCCGCCGCTCCCCCGGGGGCCGATGATGAGGCACGTTGACGAGTTCCGCGACCCGCGGGCGGTGACCGCGCTGGCCGCGGCCATCAACCGCATCCCGGCGCCGCGGGCGCGGCTGATGGAGGTCTGCGGCACCCACACCATGGCGATCGCCCGCTACGGCCTGCGCGAGCTGGTGGCGGCGCGCGCCGAACTGGTGGCGGGGCCGGGGTGCCCGGTGTGTGTGACCGCGCAGGGGGACCTGGACTGGTTCTTGGAGGCGGCACGGCTGCCGGGGGTGGTGGCCGCCACCTTCGGCGATATGATGCGCGTGCCGGGGAGCCGTTCGACCCTGGAGCGGGAGCGCGCGCAGGGCGCGGACGTGCGCGTCGTCTATTCGCCCGCCGACGCGGTGGAACTGGCGCGGCGCAACCCCGAGCGGCAGGTCATCTTCTTTGGCGTCGGCTTCGAGACCACCGCCCCGGCGGTCGCCATGTCGGTGCTGGAGGCGCGCGCCAAGGAGCTGACGAACTACCGCGTGTACTGCGCGCACAAGCTGATTCCACCCGCGCTGCGGGCGCTGGTGGAGGCGCCCGATGCTGCGGCTGCGCCGGGGGCAGGTGCGGCGGTGAATGGCTTCATCTGCCCCGGTCACGTCAGCGTCATCATCGGCAGCCGCCCCTACGAGTTCGTGGCGCGCGAGCATGGGGTGCCGTGCGTGATCGCGGGGTTCGAGCCGGTGGACGTGCTGGCGGCGGTGCGCATGTTGCTGGTGCAGATCGCGGAGGGGCGCGCCGCGGTCGAGATCGAATACGGGCGCGTAGTGGCGCCCGCGGGCAACCCGCGAGCGCGGGCGGTGGTGGAGGAGGTGTTCGCGGTGGCGGATGCGCGGTGGCGGGGGCTGGGGGAGGTGCCGCGGAGCGGGCTGGCGTTCAGCGCCGCGTACGCCGAGTTCGATGCGCGCCAGCGGTTCCAGGTCACCCCCGCGCCGGCGGTCGAGCCCGCCGGGTGCCGCTGCGGGGAGGTGCTGCGGGGCGTGATCCTGCCCGCGGAGTGCGCACTGTTCGGGGGGCAGTGCACGCCGCGCAGTCCCGTCGGCGCGTGCATGGTGTCGAGCGAGGGCGCGTGCGCCGCACACTACCGCTACCGCCGCAGCGGGAGTCCGACATGAATGACGACGTCATCCTCCTCAGCCACGGCGCGGGCGGCCAGCTCATGGCCGAGCTGATCGAGCACGTCTTCGTGGCGGGCTTGGACAACCCGATCCTGCGCCGGCGCGAGGACAGCGGGGTGATCCAGGTCGCCGGTCAGCGCCTGGCATTGACTACCGACAGCTTCGTCGTGACCCCGATCATCTTCCCCGGCGGCGACATCGGCAAGCTGGCGGCCTGCGGCACGATCAACGATCTGGCGGCGTCAGGCGCAGGGCCGGCGGCGCTGGCTGCCGCCTTCATCCTCGAGGAGGGGGTGGAGCAGTCGCTGCTGCGGCGGGTGGTGGCGTCGCTGCGGGCGGTGGCGGATGAAGCCGGCGTATCGGTCATCACCGGCGATACCAAGGTCGTGCCCAGGGGCGCGGCGGACCGCATCTTCATCACCACCACCGGCCTCGGCGTGGTGCCGCCCAACGTCGAGGTCTCGGCGTCTGCCGCCCGTCCCGGAGACGTTATTCTCATCAACGGCGGTCTCGGCGAGCACGGCATGGCGATCATGTGCGCGCGCGAGGGCATAGACCTGGAGCTCGACCTCGGCAGCGACTGCGCGCCGCTCAACCGCCTGGTGGGGGCGCTGGTTGAGGTGGGCTGCGACCTGCACTGCCTGCGCGACCCCACGCGCGGCGGGGTCGCGGCGGCGCTCAACGAGATCGCGGAGCAGTCGCAGGTGTGCATCGAGCTGGACGAGGAGCGCCTGCCGGTGGCGCCGGCGGTGCGGACGGCGTGCGAGCTGCTGGGCCTCGATGCGCTGCAGGTGGCAAACGAAGGGAAGATGCTGGTGATCCTGCCCGCGCCGGAGGCGGAGCGCGCGCTGGCGGCGATGCGGGAGGCGCCCTACGGGGCCGGGGCGACGGTGATCGGGCGCGTGCTCGAGGGCCCGGCGGGACGGGTGCAGCTCAAGACGGCAGTCGGCCCGACGCGCATCATTGACCTGCCGGTGGGCGAACCCATGCCGCGCATCTGCTGACACGCGCAAGCGGGAGAGCATCGCGCGGACCTGGAAGGAGAGGAGAGAGACGGCCTCCGCATGATGATGTAGGGGCACGGCATGTTTACTTACCCGCGCCGGAGGCGGACAACTCTGGAGCGCCGCGCCCCTACACCTGCTGCGCCTCCGCGCGAGAGTTATTCCCAGCTATCAGCAGCGAGAAACGCGCTTGCGCACGGATTGCCGGCTTCTCCCGCGCTGTGGCTCAGGCGCCGGATGACGTGCGCATCGAAGGGACGGCGGCCGTCTCTTCTTCGCTGGCGCCGTAGGCGGGGAGGTTATCGAAATGGTCCGCGCCCGCGTCGCCCTCCGTGCAACTCCGCCATGCCTCAGGCGCCAACTGCTCCAGGGCGTCAACCACCGCCGGATCCCACTGGCTGCCGCGTCCCTCACGCAGCACCTCCCGGGCGCGTTCGGGAGTCATGGGTGAGCGGTAGGGTCGCTCGCTGGTCATGGCGTCAAAGGCATCGGCGACGGCCAGGACACGCGCCCCCAGCGGGATGTCCTCGCCGGCGAGGCCGTCCGGATAGCCGGCACCGTCATAGCGCTCGTGGTGTGAGCGAATGAGGCGCACCACCTGCGGCTCCCAGAGGATAGGCTCAAGGATGTTCTGCGAGATCACGGGATGGGTCTTGATGTGCGCGTATTCGTCATCGCTCAAGGCCGTGGGCTTGTTGAGCACCGACTCGCGGATGCCGATCTTGCCGATGTCGTGCAGCATGCCGGCTAGACGCGTGTGCTCGACCAGCCGGTCGTCCAGCCGTAGTTGTCGGGCGAGGGCGACGGCGAGGGCGGTGACGCGCTGCGAGTGGCCGTGGGTGTCGCCATCGCGCGCGTCCAATGCCGCGGCGAGCGAGTGCAGCGCCCCCTGGAACATGCGCCGCGCCTGCGCTGTGCGCTCGACGACCTCGCGCTCCAGTTGCGCGTGGCGCCGCTCCTCGTCCATCAGCCGGCGGCGCCGCACCAGCGCCTGCTCCACCCGCTGGGCGACGTTGTCGAGGTCGAAGGGCTTGACCACGTAGTCACAGGCGCCCAGCCGCATCGCGGTAACTGCGGTGTTGACGTCCAAGACCGCGGTCACCATCATCACCGCGGTGTTGGGCATGCGGGCGACGATCCGGCGCAGCAGCTCGACGCCGTCCATGCCCGGCATGCGAATGTCGCTCAGCACCAACGCGAAGTCGCCGCCGGCAAGCGCGGCGAGCGCCTCCTGCGCGTTGGTGGAAGTGCGCGAAGGATGGCCCATCGCCTCCAGCGTGCGTCCGAGCACGTCGCAGATGGAGGCCTCGTCGTCAACCACGAGCACGGGTTCGCGCTCCGCCGCCTGGGGGGCAAGGCTAGCCGCCATGCTCGTCCTCCGTTGCACGCGGGAGCTCGACCACGAAGCGCGCTCCGCCCGCGGGCAGGTTGTGGGCGCTGATGCACCCCCTGTGCTCCTTGAGTATGCCGTAGCAGACGGCGAGCCCGAGCCCGGTGCCGCGGCCTTCCTCCTTGGTGGTGAAGAAGGGATCGAAGATGCGGTCGAGGTCGGCTGGCACAATGCCTGGCCCGGAGTCATCGAAAGTCGCGCGCACGCGGCCATCACCCGCCGTGGTGGACACGGTCAGCCGGCGGTCATCAGGCTGCAGCAGCATAGCGTCGCGCGCGTTGTTGATGATGTTGATGAAGACTTGCTCGAGCTGGTAGCGATCGGCCTCGACCAGGAGCAGACCCGAACACAGGTGAGTATGCACCGCGATATGGTCGGCGGCGAGCTGGCGGCTGCGGCGGTCGAGCGCGCCCCCCACCGCGTCGTTTAAGTCCAGCGGCGCCTTCTGCGGGCGCATGGGGCGGGAGAAGCTGAGCAGGTTCTGCACGATCCGCGACGCGCGCAGCGCCTCGGTGGCGATGCGCTCGACGTCGGCGCGTTGGCGCTCGCCGAGGTCGCTCTTGAGCAGCAGCTGCGCGTAGGCGACGATGGCGGTGACGGGGTTGTTGATCTCGTGCATCGCCCCCGCGGCGAGCAAGCCGACCGCCGCCAGCTTCTCCGACTGGATTCGCGCGCTGCGATCGCCATTTGCGCTCGCCTCGTCGTCGCTCCGCGGTCGGCTCGCGGAGGCCCGCGCCGCGGCCGACGCCGCCGGCGCCATCCGCCAGGAGTTGTGGGCTGTCATCGCACCGTCAAGGTGTTTCCACATGGCGCGACTCGGCGTCATCGGGGTGACGCGCGATTCTGTGTGGAAAGCGCCACAAGCGGGAAATCGCGGCTCCGCGGAAACGAGACACTGCGTCCCTGGGCAGATTCGTCCCCGGCATGGACGCAATGCGCGACCGCATCCAATCGGCCGTTGCCGAAGGCCGCCTCGCCTGGCTGCGCCGCGCCTTCACCGGCTACATCGTGCGTAAGTGCCAGGAGGTGGCGGCTGGCTAACGTAGGGCGGGCAGGTTTCCGAATCCCGATCTATCGGGGCCTGTGCCCGCCGTCCGGCCCGGCTCTACCGCTGCCTGGGCTCGTCGGCTTTCGCCCGTGCCTCCGGCGCACTGAGAATCCGTACCGTCCCGGCGGGGCCTTGGGCGAGCTTGAAGGCCTGGAAGCCCATCTGAGATTCCGCGGTCGGCTGCAGGTCAACGATGCACCACCTCAAACCCGCGGGCCGTACGGTCATGTCCCAGCTCCAACGGAAACCACTCAGCTGGCTGTGGGTCTTGTAATGATATGCGATTCGAGTGCGCCGGCTACCGCCGTGCACGGAACGGCTTCGCACCGGCCGCCCGTCGTGGAAACAAAACACGACGCGATCGTCGGCCCCCAAGCTTGCCTGCTCGATTCGGCAGGCGCGACGGTATTTCTCAGCGTAGGGCGGCGCGCCAAGCTCGCGGCGCAGGTAATCCGGCGTGAAGCAAGTCAGCGCCTGCGAATGGTCGCGATGATTGCGCGCCGTTGCGTACCGGTACAGCAGGCGATATACCCCGTAGCCCGGCAGCAGCCGCTCGCGGCAAACCCGGAATCCGCCCAGAAGAACAGCGAGCGCGAGACCGACAATCGCGATGCGCGTCGGGGCAACGCGCCAGCCGAGCCGCCGCCCAACCAGCATGCCGATCCACGCGAACCAAGCGTTGAAAATGATCACGGTGGAGAAATAAGGAATCCAACCAAACCTGAGCCGCCGGGTTACCTCGTTCAGGTATGGGTTCCGGAACAGAGTCGGCCCAAGAATCCACACCAGGGCAGCGAGACCGAACACCATCCCCAGCGCTGTGAGCACGAGCCTAGCTCGGGGTACCTTGCCGCCTCCGACTGCCCACATCGCACCAGCAACCAGACCGGGAGCGGCCCCCGCGCACCACAGCCACAGACCCGCCCAGGCCATGTCCGCGATTCTGCCCCCCGAACCGAGCTGCACCTGCAACGGCCAAAGCATGCTGGCCAATGCCGCCATCGCCGCCGCGCCCAAGGCCGCGGCCGCAAGCAGCACCGCCCGTCTCAGCACCGCATGTGCGAACCGCCCGTGCATATCGGCGTTTTCGGCGTTTCCCGGGCGCGATCCTGCTACCGCGAAGTCTCGGCGCCCGTGGCCGCTCCAGGGATGCAGTTTCCTCGCCCGGCGGCGTCATCCTGCCCGCCCTTACGGCATCATGTTCCGTTCCCTTGCGGCCTTACTGGTCCCGCCCGGTCCGCCAAAATTCCCTCTTGCCAAGAGAGGGATATTGTGATAGTGTACTAGTCTTATAGTACACAGGCCGTACAAACAACCATGCTTAACCCGATCAACCCGAAATCAGCCCTGCCCATCTACCGGCAGATCATAGACCAGATCCGCCGCGGGGTCGCCGCCGGGCAGCTTGCTCCCGGTGACCAGTTGCCGTCGGTGCGCGACCTCGCCGCCCAGTTGCTCGTGAACCCGAACACCGTCGCGCGGGTGTACCGCGACCTGGAACGGGACGGCTTGCTCGAGACCCGCCGCGGCCAGGGCACTTTCATCTCTGCGACGGCGGAAGCGACCGCCGACTCGGAGCGCAGGCGCATCATCGCCGAGCAGTTGGAGAAGGTGGCGCACGACGCTCGAGCCTTCGGCGTGTCTCCCAAGGACGCGCTGGAGCTGTTCCGCGGCATCCTCAGTCAAGCCCGTCGCGAGAGGAGGAGTGATGAACGCAAGTGAGTATGCAGTGATCTCCGAGTCGTTGGCCAAGCGCTTCGGGCGCAAGCAGGCGCTCGATTCGGTCTCCGCCCACGTGCCCGTCGGAGCCATCTACGGCCTTATGGGGCCCAACGGCGCAGGCAAGACCACGTTTGTCCGCTGTCTGCTCAACCTGCTCACCCCCACGCACGGCACGGCGGCGGTCTTGGGGCACGATGTGGTCCGGGACTCGGTGGCCGTGCGGAAGCGAATCGGCCACGTCGCTGCGCTCCAGCCGCTGTGGGACTCGATGCGGGTGAAGGAGCTGGCCGACTTCATGGCCGGCTGCTATCCGCGCTGGAATCCTGACGCGGTTTCGTCGGTCCTCACCCGCGTGGGCATTGATGCCAATGATCGGCTGCAGGACCTGTCCCGCGGCCAGCGCACCCTCGCCGCGGTGGCGGTCGCCATCGGCCACGAGCCGGACCTGCTCATCCTCGACGAAGCCTTGACCGGCCTCGACCCGATCGCGCGCCGCGAGGTGCTGCGCAGCGTCATCGAGGTCATGCATTCCGAGGGCCGCACCGTGCTCATCACCGGCCAGGACATCGCCGACATGGAACGCATCTGCGACTACGTCGGCTTCCTGGTCAAGGGGCGGCTGGTGCTGGAGTCCTCGCTCGACGATCTCAAGGCCGGCGTGAAGCGCATCCGGCTGATTCATCCCGCGGGAGCGGCGCCCGACCTGCCGCCGCAAGCTCGCCGCGTCGAACGCAGCCCACGCGAGACGCGATTTACCGTCTCAGGGTTGTCACCCGCGATGCTCGATGCGTTGACGAGCGCCGACATACAGGCCGAGGTCGAAGATCTGGGCCTCGAAGACATTTTCATTGATCTCGTGCAACCTGATAGTTCATGACCCATGGTGGCGCAGGTTTTCAACCTGCGAAATGCTACCGAGCTTGCCCTGAGTTTGTCAAAGGGGTGCAATCCTGTGCCACCGGCGGGTCAAGTGCATAGCGAGCCGGGCGTAAGCATGGCATAGGTGATTTCAGAGGGAGGACTGACTGATGAAAGCCTTGTTTATCAAGGAACTGCGCAAGGGCCGGTGGCTGCCGCTGTTCGGGATGTCGGTCGCGGTCTTGGTGGCGGTGCTGCGCGGGATGTTCGGCCTCTATCCGCCCCTGCTCAGCACGGAGAGAATGGACGACCAGAGTCTCTTTGTACTGATATGCTTCGCCGGATACATAATCGCCATTCTCGGCGGCGCCGGGCTGTTCGCCTCCGAAAAGGAGCGGGGCACGCTTCCCGTCCTCTTGAGCCTGCCGCTGAGCCGTAGTCGGATCTGGGCGGCGAAAGTGGCGGCGGGATTCACCCTGGCGCTTTGCGCCTCCCTCCTGCTCGTGTTGCCGAGCCTGCTCGCGCTCCCCCAAGTCCTGGGGAGGGGCCATGATTCGTCTGAGTTCACCCTCTGGCTCGCGCCTTGGTGGTTTGTTGTGTTCTTAGCGAGCGTTCTGTTCTCCACCATGTTGGAGCACTTGCTCAGCGCGTTCATGGGGACAGTCGTATTCGGTCTAGGGCTCCTCGCGCTCGTCGCCCCTATGGCCGAGGTGTGGGGCGGCAGCCTGGTGGGCTCGGACCCGGCAGACAGTATCGGTGTCTGGGCGCTCGCGATGACGCCCGGCCTGCTGCTGGGGTCGCTTATCGCCTTTTCGCGCGGCGAGATGCTGCGCTCGCGCAGCCGGTGGGTGTTGGGCGTGGGCGTCTGGGCGCTGTACGCCGGCACCGTGGTCTTGCTCATTAGCGGCACCGTCCACTGGGCAACCCGCTATGAGCGTGCGCGGGTGCAGGAGGTCGAGCCGGTTGCCTTGTCCGCCAATGGCGAGGTTGCCGGCGTGGTCGCCAAGGGCTGGCCCATCGAACGAACATTTGATGTAGACTCCTCCGCCCCAGGGCGCCGGCGTGTCGGCTACCGCAGCGAATCCCTCGTCCTGACGAATCTGCAAACCGGGCGCGACCTCCTGACCTTTCGTGGCGGTGGCATAGCGGCTGTGTCGGCTGATGGAAAACTAGCCGCCGTAATGCCGCAGCCGTTCGCGCTCACCTGGTGGTCGCCAAACGACCGCCCCGGACTTACCGAATTGCAGGTCTGGGATCTGACGACCAAGCGCATGGATTGGGCGAAACCATTCCTTCCCATCCACGACGGACTACGGCCTTACCGATCGCCGGAGCAGGCAGTCGAATGGTCGCCGAAGGGGTTATGGCTTGGCATGTCGGCCATGGGTTGGAGGCGCGCCGGCGACCCTTGGCGCGGTCTGCAACTTGTGCGGCGGGACGGCTCCGATGCCCGAGTCGTGTCCCTCTGGCCGCCGTCGAGCCGATACGTTCGAGGCAGACCCCAGGGCTGGGTCTGGGATGGCTCCGACGAAGCCGTCTATGCCCTCGTGCCGGACACAAAGGAATCCGCCGTGCCCATACCCGGCCTCGTGCGCATCAGCCTTCCCAGGGGGCGCGAGTCCGTGCTGTGCACGCTCGACGACTTGGCGACTCGGCTGTCGTCGGGCTATGAGTGGGTAACTGCAGATGTGTCGGTTTCTCCGGGAAGTGGTTCCATCGCGTTCGCCCTGCTCGCGTCGCCGATCGCCACCTCTAACCCGGTCAGAACGCGCCCGCGCGAGCCCCTCCTCTTGGTGTTTCTGATTGCTCGCGACGGCGCACGCAAGCCAGCGCTTCTGTCGCAAACCCCGGCACCGAGATCCTATGGGAGCCCCGGCTTCACTTGGTCCAAGGACGGCAAGCGGCTGTACTACATCTCGGTCAGCGACGGCGAGCCCGCGCTCTGGCGTGCGGATGTCGCCGCCGCCGTTGCCCGGGCGCTGCCCGATTGTCGTTGGACGGAGAAGATCGCGACGCTGCCAGGTAGCGATAATCTGTTGGTGTGGAGCCCTAACATGGTCTGGCTGGTAAATGCGCGCGACGGCGTTCAGCAGTTCCCCAATGATGCCGTCCGCCGCTTAGCGCATGACCATCTGTTGCTGGGAATGAATGACCAGGGTCAGGCTATCGTTGCCAAGCGCGCGCCGGGCTTCAATGAATGGCAGGCGGAGACGCTCGGCGTGCTGAATCTTGCCACCGGCAGGGTGAAGCAGGTCTATCCGTAATCTAGCCGATGGTTCGCACGGAAGGACGGGGGGAGCCATGACATATCTTCCGCTAACCCGCGCCAAAATCCCCGCCACAGGCGGGCAAGCTTCGCGTAGTTTATCCCTTCGGCAAGCTCAGGGCAGGATCTGAGCGCGATCGAAGGGCTCAGGATGACATGACGCGCTGACCTGCCGCCAGCGGCAGGAGATTCCCGCCTCCCCGACGTAGGTAGGGGCACGGCATGCCGTGCCCCTACCTCTCGCTCGCGGAGGGCATCATTCGTGGCCAGAACAAGTCAGGTAGCCTCCGCTCGTAGGGGCGGTTTGCGAACCGCCCCTACAGAGCCAACCGCTCGCCAGATCGAAGCGGCTTACGCCATCGCCAAGGAACGGTATGCGGCAATCGGCGTGGACACCGACCGCGCCGTGCGCGCGGCGCTGGCCATCCCCGTTTCGGTGCAGTGCTGGCAGGCCGATGACGTGCGCGGTCTGGAGGCGCAAGCCGGGGCCCTTGATTCGGGCGGCCTGCAAGCCACCGGCAACTACCCCGGCGCCGCCCGCAGCGGCGACGACATCCGCCAGGACTTCGATCAGGCGACGGCGTGGATCCCCGGGCGCCTGCGCTTCAACCTGCACGCCATGTACGCCGAGACCGGCGGCAAGCGGGTGGAGCGCGACGAGATCACGCCACGCCACTTCGCGCGCTGGGTGGACTGGGCCGCTGACCGCAAGCTGGGGCTCGACTTCAACCCCACCTGTTTCGCCCATCCCATGGTCAAGGAGGGCCTGACGCTTTCCAGCGATGACCGCGCGGTGCGCGGTTTCTGGATTCGCCACTGCCAGGCGTGCCGCCAGATCGCGCGCAGCATGGCACGGCGCCTGGGCCCGTGCGTGACCAACATCTGGATCCCCGACAGCCGCAAGGACCGCACGGTGGACCGCTGGGGGCCGCGGCGCCGGCTGGTCGAGGCGCTGGACGAGATCCTGGCGCGCAAGCTGGCGGGGGTGGTGGACGCGGTCGAAAGCAAGCTCTTCGGCATCGGCGGCGAGGACTACACCGTCGGCTCCCACGAGTTCTACCTCGGCTACGCGGCGACGCGCAAGGTGGCGGTGTGCTTCGACCTGGGCCACTTCCATCCGACCGAGAGCGTGGCCGACAAGCTGTCATCGGCGCTGCAATTCGTCGAACGGGTGCTGCTCCACGTCAGCCGCGGAGTGCGCTGGGACAGCGACCACGTGGTAGTGACCACGGACGAAGTCAACGCGCTGTGCGACGAGGCGGTGCGCGGGAAGGCGCTCGACCGCAGCTTGTGGGCGTTGGATTACTTCGACGCCAGCATCAATCGCGTCGGCGCGTGGGTGATCGGGGCGCGGGCGCTGCGCAAGGCGCTGCTGCGGGCGCTGCTCGAACCGTGGGAACTGCACCGCCGCGCGGAGCACGACGGCCGCGGCGCCGACAAGCTGGCGCTGCTCGAGCGCCGCGACGAGATGCCGCTAGGCGCGGTGTGGGACTACGCATGTTGTCGCGCTGGCGCGCCCGTCGGGGCAAGTTGGCTGCGCGACTTGGCGGCGTACGAGAAGAAAGTCCTCTCCCGCCGGGCATGAGGGGTTGGGGCGCGGCCTGTCTGGTACCCAGGAGGGCCGTGCCCCTACCACGTCGCTTGCATCCCTGGTATCCTATCCCAAACCATCCACCATTGCGGAGGCACTATCATGCGATACCGCGCGCTGGGACCATCCGGCATTGAGGCGTCGGTGGTGGGCTTCGGCGCCTGGGCTATCGGCGGCTGGCTGTGGGGCGGCACCGATGAGGTGACCGCGATTGGCGCGATCCATGCGGCACTTGACGCTGGCATCAACCTCATAGACACCGCGCCCGTGTACGGTCAAGGGCTCTCGGAGCAGATCATCGGCAAGGCCATCGCCGGCCGCCGCGAGCAGGTGGTGCTGGCGACCAAGTGCGGCCTGGTATGGGATTCCAGCGAGGGCGTCGCCTTCATCGTCAGGGAGGGGAAGGAGATTCGCAAGCACCTGCGCCCGGAGTCCATTCGCCGCGAGCTGGAGGCCAGCCTGACGCGCCTCGGCTCCGACTACGTAGATCTCTACCAGACGCATTGGCAGGACCCAACCGCCGCCGTCGCAGACGTGATGTCCACCCTCCTCGACCTCAAGCGGGAGGGCAAGATCCGCGCGATCGGCGTCAGCAACGCGACGGTGGCCGACATGGACGCCTACCGCAAACTGGGGCCGCTGGACAGCGACCAGGAAAGATACAACATGCTCGACCGCGGCATCGAGCAGGTGCAGCTTCCTTACGGCCGCGAGCACGACATGGCGGTGCTGGCCTACTCGCCGCTCGGGCAGGGCCTGCTCACCGGCAAGATCACTCAGGAGCGCGAATTCCCCCCAGGCGACCTGCGTCGGGACCACCCGAACTTCAGCCTCGAAATGCGAAGGCGCGTGGCCGCCATGCTCGAACAGTTCAAGCCCATCGCCCACGGCCATGGGCTGACCTTCGCCCAGCTCGCCATCGCCTGGACGGTGGCGCAGCCGGGTTTGACCCATGCGCTGGTAGGCGCCCGCAGCCCTCGGCAAGCGCGCGAGAATGCCGGCGCGGGTGACGCAGTGCTGAACGCCGAGGAGCTGGCGCACCTGGACGCCCTTATCGCTAGCCACGCCGGAACGGCAGGGGCCGAGTGAGAACTGCGTACCGACCGACGGGAGCGCGATCAGTCTCCTCCCTAGCCCGGAGGCCGCCCGCAGTGCAGGCCATCCTGATCGTGCACTGTGGGGCCGCTACAGTCCCCGCAGCCTGGTGATCTGCTCGGCGATCTTGGCGCGGTAGTCCATGAGCACATCGAAATCTATCTCGCTGCCGTAATCGCCGGTCGCCCAAACCCTTTCATCCGCGTCCTTCGGCTGACTGCCGATGATGGCCTCCACGGCTTCGTCACTCAGCGCCTGGGCCCCGTCAGCCGCGGCCGTATGGCCGGAGGCGCGGGCCTTCTCGATTTCCTCGCGCAGGACGTACAGCGCCCGCCAGTCCTCGACCCCGTCGCGCACGGCCTCCCAGCGCCGCGAGCTGATGACCTCGCCGTCGCTTTGGTACACCGCTCCGTAGGCCGTGGTATCTCCATGGCCCATGTAATCCGGCGGCCACCACAGGTCGAGGTCCTTATAGACCCAGAAGCCCGACCCCGTCGCCCCGAAATACCAGGCCAGCCAGGGGCGCGTCCGATAGTGCCCCAACGGCAGCAGGTCCTTCCCCGGCCCGGCGGCTTCATAGAACCAAAACGCCTTTGCGTTCTCCCGGAACCATTTCACCAGCTCCCGGTCATGCTTGAGGAGGTCAACCTGCGGCTGCCAGATGTCTATCAGGTTCTTGAATTCATCTATGTATTCAACTCGCACCATGTTCGCCGGATCGGCATAGTTGCGCACATTGGGGTCAGCGCGCTTGGTCAGCGTGCAGAACTGCCGCAATTGCGGAATGGCCTCGAAGCCCGTGAGCCATGGCTCGTCAAGGGGATAGAACCCCCACTGGTCGTAGCCGAAGCCAAGCGCCTGCAGGTGTTTCGCCATCTCCCCGATCGCGGTCTTGACGCCGTTGAAGTGGACGGGCGCCGCGACGCCCTTGGGGAAGACCGGGGTCGGATAATTATTCCACAGGAACTGCCAGTGCTTGGGAACGCGCGCCATCTGCTGGTCGAACCTCGTCCAGTCAACCTCGCCGGCGAGGTTCCCCCGCTCATCAACCGGCACCCCCGGCAGCGACGGGCCCATGATGACCGACATCCCGTGGTCAATCATGTTCTGCAAGGCCTGGTCCGAGGCCGCGTCCAGGCTTGCCCAGTTCATCAACTGGTACTTGTCCGTGGGCAGACTCACCGGCCACACCTCGATCTCGATGGGCACCTCGCGGAAGGTGAGGTTCTCCTTCTCCGCCACCGTCCCCAGGTACAGCGTGAGCCGGTGGGCGCCCGGCTCCAGCCCGTGGGTCTTCACCGTCAGCCACAACTGGGCGACCTCGCCCGGAGCCACCTCGATCACCCCCGAGCGGTCAAGCTCCGGCAGCGCGTCATACACTATGTCTCTGAACGCGCCGGCGACCGGCAGCAGTCGCTGCAAAGTCACCTGTTTGGCCAGCTCCGGTGATTCATTGGGCCTCGCACCGCCTGTGCGCACCGGTCGCTGGAAGGTGCATCTGACGCGGAGGGTCTTCGCTGTCGTGTTCAGGAGGTTGAGCGCGACGTTCTCGAATTCGTTGCCGTACGCGCTGACCTTCACCGGCCGCTCCGATGGCAGCGGCTCGTTCACGCCGGCGGCGTACTGGTGCTTCACCACCGGCCAGGTCTGGAGATCCGCGGGAATCGCCCGTGGGTCAAATGAATCCCACGGGTTGGGGTCCTGCCACACCACGAAGGCGCCCGTGTCCCCCCCCGACCACAGACCGCCCAGCGCCGTCGCCAGGTTGAGCAGCTCTCGCGCCCGCTGGCGCAAGGCGCCGGCAGCGGTCGCGATCTCGGTGTTCGCAGCGCCGGCCCGCTTCATCTCCTTGACCAACCGCTCCTGCACCCGCAGCGCCAGCAGCTCCGCCTCAAGGCCGATGGACTTGACGCCGGCCGCTCTCCCTGCGGCCACCGCTCCTTTCACTACCTTCTCCACCCCCGCGTCATCGCAGAACTCCGGCGCCTCCACTCGCGCCGCCGCCGTGGCCACGAACATCGGCTCCGTCACGCTGTTGACCAGGAGCCTGGCGCTGATGTCGAATGCCCCCCCGGCAGCCAGGAAGCACTTGACCTGCGCCGACGTTGCGCCAGGCTTCAGATTCTGGATGACGACCTCGCGTTTCCCGCTTGCCGCCACCGCCGTCAGCTCGATGAAGGCGTCCTCCGGCGCCGGCTGCCGCCACGTCACCGACCACGTGTTATCGCCCCAATACGCTGCGGCTGCGCTGATCGCGGCTTCGCCGGACGGCTTCATCTTCTCCACCGGCGCTGGCGAACCAGGGGCCACACTGGGGTCGGCCCCGGTCATGGCGGAGTTGCCCCGCAGCGACGGCCAGCCCACGTGCCCGCCCGCGCCCCAGGTCAGGCAAACCAGCCGATTCGGGGACTGCATGCTCGCCACCAGCTCCAGCTTGCCATCGCCGTCAATGTCGCCCACCGCCGGCGAGGCATTGGCTCCGCCGGTAACGTCGGGAGCCGGCCTGATGCTGCCGTCCCAATTGATCACCTGCAGGCCCGCTCCGGAACCGCCGCTCATGCGTTGGCCGACGACGATTTCCTGGCGCCCGTCGCCGTCGAGGTCCGCCACCGCCGGCGCCCAGAAGATCCCGTGGCTATCAAAGGTGGCCGTCCAGCGACGGGTACCGTCATGGTTCTCGCAATAGACGTTGCCGGCTTTGTCGGCGTGCAAGACCTCCAGCTTGCCGTCACCATCGAGGTCCACGGTGGCATTGGATACGTATCCGTGGGCGAGGTCCTGGGTGCGCCAGATCAGTCGCCCCTTGGGGTCAATGGCGACCAGGCACGGATGGCGGTTCACGTCGCTGCGGGTGATGAGCACCTCAATCTTGCCGTCGCCATCCAGGTCCGCCAGATTGGGCCCGGAGCGATCGTAGGGCGCCACCTGCTGGAAGCGCCACTTGACCTCCCCGTACCCGGTCAGGCAGTACACGTGCGTGGCTTCGGTACCGCAGATGATCTCGGGCGCGCCGTCGCGGTCGAGGTCACCCACCGCCGGCGGCCCCATGGGGGAGTCATCGCCGCGGAAGCGCCACAGCAGCTCGCCCCGGGCGCTGAGGCAGCATAACCACCCGTCGTGCAGCCCCACCAGCACCTCCCGGCCCGGCGCGGGGTGCACGTCGGCCACCACCGCGAGCTTGAAGTCCCCACGCGGCGAACCGGTGCGGTATCGCCACCGCTCCTTCCCCTCGCGGCTCAGGCACACTATGTCACCCTGAGAGAGCACCACGATCAGCTCCACCGCCCCATCGCCATCCACGTCCGCAACCGTGACCGGGGTGGCGATCGTGCCATCGAGCGTGGTCTCCATCACCACCGACCCGTCCCCGTTGAGAACCATCACCTGCCGCCCGTTCGCGACCGCCACCCCGGTGGGCCGCGACGCGTTGGGATACAAGGTCGGCGCGGAGAAGTAGGAATCCGATTCGCGAACCCACTTGACCGTCTGCGCCCATGCGCCGGCCATCATGCTGGTGGCAAGCAACAACGCCATCACCAACTGGAATGCTATTCTCATTACCCGTTCACCTCATTTCGCAAGCTTATCCGCCTGGCGAGCCGACGCTGTACGCCTGGCACCCGGACCTCATCAGCGACAGCAAACGGCGCCTGGACGGCGGCGCGAACAGCAGACGGCGATTTGACCGTCTGCGCCCAGGCGCCACCCGGACCGCCCGGTGATCCTGATCGTGCGCCGCGGGTCCGCTACCGCCCCCGCAGCCTGATAGTCTGCTCGGCGATCCGAGCGCGATAGTCCATGAGCACATCGAAATCTATCTCGTTGTCCGCATCGCCGGTCGCCCAAACCCTTTCATCCGCGTGCTTTGGCTGACTGCCGATGATGGCCGCCACGGCTTCGTCGCTCAGGGCCTGGGCCGCGTCGGCCGCGGCCGTACGGCCGGAGGCGCGTGCCTTCTCGATCTCCTCTCGCAGGACGTACAACGCCCGCCAGTCCTCTATCCCGTCGCGCGCCGCCTCCCACCGCCGCGAGGTAACGGCATCCTTGTTGGTCTGGTACACCGCGCCGTAGGCGGTGTTATCCAACGCCCACCACATGTCGAGGTGCTTGTAGCGCCAGAACCCCGACCCCGTCGCCCCGAAGTACCAGGCCAGCCAAGGCCGCGTCCGGTAGTGCCCCAACGGCAGCAGGTCTTGCGCCTGCCCGGCAGCCTCGTAGAACCAGAACGTCTTCGCGTTCGCCCGGAACCATTTCACCAACTCCCGGTCGTGCTTGAGGAGGTCAACCTGCGGCTGCCAGATATCTATCAGGTTCTTGAATTCATCTATGTATTCAACCCGCACCATGTTCGCCGGATCGGCATAGTTGCGCACGTGGGGGTCGGCCCGCTTGGTCAGCGTGCAGAAGCGCCGCAATTCCGGAATGGCCTCGAAGCCGGTGAGCCACGGCTCGTCTATAGGATAGAACGCCCACCGGTCGTAGCCGATGCCAAGCGACTGCAGGTGCTTCACCATCTCCCCGATCGCGGTCTTGACGCCGTTGAAGTAAAGCTCGCTCTCCGCGGGCGCCACGACGCCCTTGGGGAAGATGGGGCGCGGATACGATCCCCACAGGAACTGCCAGTGCTTGGGAACGCGCGCTACTTGCTGGTCGAGCCCCGTCCAGTCAACCTCGCCCGCGAGGTTCCCCTGCTCATCAACCGGCACCCCCGGCAGTGACGGGCCCTTGCTCACCGACATCCCGTGGTCAATCATGCTCTGCACGTCCTGGTCCGAGCTCGCTTCCAGCCTCCACCAGTTCATCGCTTGGTACTTGTCAATGGGCAGGCTCACCGGCCACACCTCGATCTCGATGGGCACCTCGCGGAAGGTCAGGTCTTTCTTATCCGCCATCGTCCCCAGGTACAGGGTGAGCCGGTGGGACCCCGAATCCAGCCCGTGGGTCTTCACCGTCAGCCACAGCTGGGCGACCTCGCCCGGAACCAGCTCGATCACGCCCGATTCGTCGAGCTTCGGCAGCACGTCATATACTGTATCGCGCGCCGCGCCCGCCACCGGCAGCAGCCGCTGCAAGGTCACGTGTTCGGCCAGCTCCGGTGATTCATTGGGCGCCACCCCATATGCGCGCGCGGGCCGTTCAAACGTGCATCTCACGTAGATGGACTTCGCCATCGTGTTCAGGAGGTTCAGCGCGACGTTCTCGAATTCGTTGCCGTAGACGGCGACCTTGACCGGCCGCTCCGATGGCAGCGGCTCCTCCGCTTTGCTGGCATACTTGTGCTTCACCACCGGCCAGGTCTGAAGACCCTCGGGAATCGCCCGCGGGTCAAACGCATCCCACGGGTTGGGGTCCTGCCAAACCACGAAGGCGCCCGTGTCCCCCCCGGACCATAGACCGCCCAGCGCTGTCGCCAGATTACGCAACTCGCCTGCCCGTTCTCGCAGGGCGCCGGCGGCGGTCGCGATCTCGGTGTTCGCAGCGCCGCCCTGCTTCATCTCCTTGACCGACCGCTCCTGCACCCGAAGCAGCAGCAGGTCGGCCCCCAGGCTAATGGACTCGACGCCGGCTGCTCTGCCCGCGGCCACCGCCCTGTTCACCACCTGCTCGACCCCCGCATCATCACAGAACTCCGGCGCTCCCGTCCTCACCGTAGCGGTGGCCACGAACACCGGCTCCGTCACGCTATTGACCAGCAGCCTGGCGCTGATATCGAACGCGCCCTCGGCAGCCAGGAAGCACTTGACCTGCGCCGACGTCGCGCCCTGCTTCACGTCCTGGATGACGACCTCCCGCTTGCCGCTTGCCGCCGCCGCCGTCAGCTCGATGAAGGCGCCCTCCGGCGCCGGCTGCCGCCACGTCACCGGCCACGTGTTGTCGCCCCAATACGCTCTGCCCGCGTCGATCGCCGCCGAGCCGGACGATTGCATCTTCTCCACCGCCGCCGGCGAACCGGGCGGCACGGTCGGATCGGCCCCGGTCATGGCGGAGTTGCCCCGCAGCGACGGCCACCCCACGCGCCCGCCAGCGCCCCAGGTCAGGCAAACCAGCCGATTCGGAAACTGCATGCTCGCCACCACTTCGAGCTGCCCGTCGCCATCCAGGTCGCCCACCGCCGGCGACGCGTTCGCTCCCCCGGTAACGCCGGGGGCCGGCCTGACAGTGCCGTCGGAGCTAATCATCTGCAGCCCCGCCCCGGCGCTGATGTCCCCGGTCATGCGCTGACCGACGACAACCTCCAGTTGCCCGTCGCCGTCGAGGTCCGCCACCGCCGGCGCCCAGAAGATTCCGTGGCCCTCAAAGGTGGCCATCCAGCGGCGGGTGCCGTCATGGTTCTCGCAATAGACGTTGCCGGCTTTGTCGGCGTGGAAGATCTCCAGCTTGCCGTCGCCATCCAGGTCCACGGTGGCGTTCGACGCATAGCCATGCACGATATCCTGGGTGCGCCATATCAAGCGGCCCTTGGGATCAATGGCGACCAGGCACGAATGCCGGTTCACGTCGCTGCGGGTGATGAGGACCTCGACCTTGCCGTCGCCACTCAGGTCCGCCAGATTGGGGCCGGAGCGATCATAGGGCGCTACTTCTTCGAAGCGCCACTTGACCAGCCCGTACCCGGTCAGGCAGTACACGTGCGTGGTTTCGGTGCCGTAAACGATCTCGGGTGCGCCGTCGTTATCCAGGTCACCCACCGCCGGGGGCCCTGCGGCGGAATGGTCCCCGCAGAAGCGCCACAGGACCTCGCCCCGGGCGCTGAGGCAGTACAACCACCCGTCATGCAGCCCGACTAGCACCTCCCGGCCCGGCGCAGGGTGCGCGTCGGCCACCACCGGGATATTGAAGCCCGCGCTCGGTGAACCGGTACGGTATCGCCACCGCTCCTTCCCCTCGCGGCTCAGGCACACGACATCACCCTGAGCGAGCACCACGACCAACTCCACCGCGCCATCGTCATCCACGTCTTCAACCGTGACCGGGGTTGCGATGTCGCCATCGAGCGTGGTTTCCATCACCACCGACCCGTCTCCGTTGAGAACCATCACCTGCCGCCCGTTCGCGATCGCCACCCCGGTGGGCCGCGCCGCGTTCGGGTACAGGGTTGGCGCGGAGAACGATGAATCCGATTCGCGAACCCATTTGACCGTCTGCGCCCATGCGCCGGCCATCATGCTGGTGGCAAGCAACGACGCCATCACCAGTTGGAATGCTCTTCTCATTACCCGTTCACCTCAATCTCGCGCGTCCATCCGCGCTCATGCGCGCACGACGGCATGACTTGTCTGGGGACTCCCTGCGGCTCGAGCTCGGGCGATACATCACCGGTGGCAAAGGGAAGCATCCTGGCTGCGCTAATAGCCTTGCCGAGGCAAGCGCCCGTTACCTGGCGCGAGCATTGGCGGGAGATGCGGGGGCCGCTCAAGACGCGGGAGCAGGCACACAAGAACCGTATCCCAATCGCCCCCCCGGATTCCTCTCGAGAACGCTGAGGACCAACGCAAGCGCACACGACCATTTTGACTCCGGCGCGCTCCCGCGGGGGTGCATGGCGCCACCGGTTTCGGACTTGCGAGTGCTCGGTCTCCGGCGTCAATCGCTGCCTCCTAGTGTTGTGTCCCGGGAGAACTTGGTGTATGGTCTGAGCGTGGACCACGCTCAACACATTTCTCATGTATTGTTGGGACACGACACTAGTGGAAGTCCCTTCCTCGGCGAGGGGCGGCCTCCCACTCGCGCCCGGTCGCGAACACCTTGACTTCATGCGGTTGCATCCGGGTAATGAAGCCTCCGTCCTCGACTGTCACCGTCTCCGCGCCGTAGAGCAGGTCGAGGAGCAGACCATTGACGGCGTCCAGACCCGACACCTCCACCCCCATGTGCCGGTGGTCGTCTTCGTTGACCAGCGCTATCAGCCATTCCTTGTCGTTGCGGCGCGCGGTAATGCTGACGCCCTTGTTCTGGGGTTCGTCGTCGTCCGCGATCAAGCCGACGGCGGGGCCTCCCTCCTCCGGCGCCGCCAGGAACGGCTGCAGGGCGGCAAGCTCACTGGTGACCGCGTACACTGAATCCCTGAAAGCAGGGTCCGGGGCGGTGTAACCGGAACCCCAATAGAGGATGCCTTTGGCGCCATGGGCGAGAACGTCATACGCCATTAACCGCGACTCCGCGAACGAGGGATAAGCCGGCACCGACTCGTCGCCATCGCGGCCCAGCGCGCTCCAGGAAAACGCCTGCAAGACCATCCACACCGGCTTGCCGCGCCCGATCTTCTTCCAGACCTCGGTCGTGCTCCCCAGTCTGGATATGTTCCGTTCAGCCTTGTTGACCGGGTAGTCGTCGCAGCCGGTGATGTCTATGTGGTCAAGATACTGCCGGACGAACTTCGCGTCGCTGTGCATCGCTTCGTTGATCCACACCTGGTGGTGCTGGTCGTCGAGCTCTCTTATCAGGCGAATCGCGTCGCGCAGGTTGGGCATAATCCGGCGCGCCTGGGTCTCCGCGTACTCGACCGCCCTCGCGCTCTGCTCCCACCACTCGCTGCTGCGGATGCCGACCTTCTCTTCCAGCCCGCTCCAGGCGGTGAAGTTCCACACGATCTCGTCCGGCCCCTCCCATACCGCGAGCGCCGGGTGGTCCTTCGCGGCCTCCACCGCGCGCCGCAGGTCCTCGGTGGGGCCTTCGTGCAGCGGCAGCGGAATCCAGCCCAGCATCCCCAAGGCATGGACCCGGTCGAGGTCGGCAACACCGCCGCAGCGCACCAGGTTGATCCCCGCCTCCGCCATGCGCTTCAGTTCCGCATCTTCCGCCGGCAGCTCGTAGCAGCCGATGGGAAACAACCGGCGGCCGTCCTTGCTGAGCAGGCCGTCACCCCGAGCATATTCGTCTTGCGGCACAGCAGTCGTACGAGACACAGTCATCACTCCAGCAAGGCCTTGTCGAGTCTTGCCCTGTCCCATCCTTCGGCCTACGCGCCGTCGCCTCCGCCAAACCGTCAAGCATCCGTTCGCCGGAATGTCATCACCCATGGTTTTCCATGCGGGCCGGCTTTCCCCTTCTCGGTGAAGAGGTTTCCCCGCTGCTGGCGGGGTTTCCTCCCGCCGGTGCGCTGGGCGCCGCGTGATCTACCCGAGTTTGAGCAGATCACAGCCCGACCAGTCCCTCCGGGACAGCAGGAGGCGAAAGTCACTCTCGGGGGCACCTTAGCATCCCCCCGATCGCGCCGCAAGAGGCGCTGTTCCGCTCGCGTCGAACACGAAATCAAAGGGAGGTATCGTCCCATGACAGATTCATCCTCGTCCAGCACCGCCGGGCCCGACCCGAAAAGTGCCGCAAAGACGGCCGGCCCGAGCCTGCTGCTTGCGGACAGCGGCGCCAGTGACTATCGCATCGTGGTCTCCGCGTCGGCGTCGCCGTCCGAGAAGCACGCCGCCAAGGAGCTGCAGATGTTCCTGGAGCAGATCTGCGGCGCGCGGCTGCCCATCGTCGCCGATAAGGAGCCGCTGGGGGAGCATGAGATCATCCTCGGCGACAATGCGCACCTGCGCGCCGCCGGAGTCGAGGTGGAGCTGGCGGGGCTTGGCGACGAGGGCTTCGTCATCCGCACCGCGCCGCCGCACCTGGTCATCGCCGGCGGGCGCCTGCGCGGCACCATGTACGGGGTTTACACGTTCCTCGAGGATCAGCTTGGCTGCCGCTGGTTCACGCCCGAGGTCAGCCACATCCCCAAGCTGGCGCGCATCGAGGTGGACGACATCAACGACCGCCAGACCCCGGCGCTGGAATACCGGGAGGCGTTCTTCCTCGAAGCGTTTGATCCCGACTGGTGTGCCCGCAACAAGATGAACAGCAGCCGGGCCGCCTTGACCGAAGAGCATGGCGGGAAGGTCTCGTACTACCCGTTCGTGCACAGTTTCTTCACGATGTTCCCACCGGACCAGTACTTCGAGTCGCACCCGGAGTGGTTCTCCCTGGTGGACGGCGAACGCACCGTCGTCGGCAGGTTCCAGCGCACCCAACTGTGCCTGACCAACGAGGAGATGATCCAGGAGGCGATCAAGGTCGTCAAGACGTGGATCCGCGAGCACCCCAAGGCGACCATCGTCTCCGTGTCGCAAAACGACGGTCCCGGCGGCTGGTGCGAGTGCGAGAACTGCGCGGCCCTGGAGGCGCGCGAGGGAGGAGTCCATTCGGCGCCCATCATCTACTTCGTCAACCGCATCGCCGAGGCGATCGCGGACGAGCATCCAGAGATCGCCATCGACACGCTCGCCTATAGCTATGCCTCTGAGCCGCCGGCAACGCTCAAGCCGCTGCCCAATGTAATCATCCGCATCTGCACCGGCGGCTGCCACAGCCATCCCATGGGCAGCGAGAAATGCTCCGCCAGCGGCGCCGACAACATTCGCGCCTGGTTCAAGCTTACCAAGCGCATCTACATCTGGGACTACATCATCAACTTTCGCCAGTACCTGCTGCCCTTCCCCAACCTGGGGACATTGGGCCCCAACATCAGGTTCCTCGTGGAGCACGGCGTGCGCGGCATCTTCGAGCAGGGCAGCGGCGACGTCTTGCACAGCGACATGGCCCCCCTGAAGGCCTACCTCGTCGCCAAGCTGCTGTGGAACCCCTATTGCGATGAGCAGCGGGCGATGAGCGAGTTCCTCGCCGCCTACTTCGGCCCCGCCGCCGAGCCCATCGGCGCCTACCTTGAGTCCTTGCGCCGGGAGGTCGAGAGCGACCGCCAGGAGCGCAACCACGTGATTCCCTTCGTCTCTTGCGTCGAGCCCACTTACTTGACCCCAGAGCTCCTGGCCCGCGCGGTCCAGCTCTTCGACGAGGCGGAACGCCTGGTCGCCGACGACCCGGAGCGCCTGCTGCGGGTGCAAGTCGCAAGGCTGTCGCTGGACTATGTCAAGCTCTCGCTCGCGGCGCGGCTCCACGCCCTCATGGGCGAGGGGGACCTGGGGCTCCCGGTCAGCGAGTGGTACCGCACGGCCACCGACCGGTTCTTCTCCGTCGCCGAGCGCGGCGGCGTTACTCACATCCGCGAGTCCAGCAGGAGCGAGAGCACGATGGACGACTTCCGCCGCCAGTTGGCGACCGGCGCCCGTAGGCAGGAAGGGGAGGGCGCCGAGATCGAATGACGGACGTGTGCTGGCCGTGCCAGCCGATATCCACCGCACCGGCCGGCACCACCAGCGGTTGTCAACCGTGAACAGGACCTGATTGTCGGTGCGTGATCTGTTGGGCGGTTCCACCGGCATGACCGCCAAGGGCTCGCCCACGCCGCAGTTCCGTGGGAGCGGGCTCCGCCCGTCGGTCCCCTTCTCTCGCTCGCCGGCCGCAGGAACGGGCGGCCCGCCCCCCGAACAAGAAAAGATGAGCCCAACAGTTGCAGGAGGTCGGTCGCGTTCATGGCTGAGCCCAAGCCCAACCTGATCGTCGTGATGAGCGATACCTTGCGTGCGCCCAACCTCGGCTGCTACGGCAGCCGCGACACGCGGACGCCCAGCATGGATGCTTTCGCCGCGCAGGCTGTGGTCTTCGACGCCGCATATTCCGAGTCGCTGCCTACCATCCCCGTGCGCCGCGCCTTGCATACCGGGCGCAGGGCCTATCCTTTTCGCGACTACCGGCCCTTGCCGTGGGACATCGTCTATTTGCCCGGCTGGCAGCCGATGGATGACGCCGAGGACACGCTCGCCGAGCAGTTGGTGGGGGCGGACTATCACACCGGGTTGGTCACCGACACGCTGCCTTACTTCGCGCCGGGGATGAACTTCACGCGCGGGTTCTTCCAATGGGAGTACGTCCGCGGCCAGCAGCAGGATCGCTGGCGCTCGCCGCGGGCGGTGACCGCAGCGCAGATGCAGCGGTTCCCCTGCGAGCTGTTGTCCAATTGGTACACCAGAAATGCCCTGCGCTACCATGTGGCCAACACCGCCGAGGTCATGAGCGAGGAGGACACCAGCACGGCGCAGGTTTTCCGCTGGGCGATGCGCTTTCTCGAGGACAACCGCAACGCTCAGCCGTTCTATCTGCTGGTTGACGCCTTCGCCCCGCACGAGCCCTGGGACCCGCCGCGATCATACCTGCAGATGTACGCCGACCCCGACGCGGGGCCGGCGGTGCCGTTCCTGCCGTATGCCAAGGAGCGCGGCGGCTTGGCGCCCGAGCTGGTGGAGCGCGCGGTGGCGGGTTACCGCGGCCTGGTGAGCCTGGTGGACACGTGGTTCGGGCGATTGATGGAAACGCTGGAGCGGCTGGAGCTGGCGGAGAACACGGTGGTCGCTCTGATCAGCGACCACGGCACCAACTTCCGCGAGAACTGCGACGACGTGGTGGGCAAGCCGTCCTTCGCGCTCTTCCCGGCCGTGATGCAGATTCCGCTCATCATTCGCGCGCCTCGCGTGGCGGGCGGTCGGCGCGTCCCCGAATTCGTGTACAACCATGACCTGGTCGCCACGCTGTACGACTACGGCGGCGCGGTGAGCGAGCGGGGCCTGGACGGCCGCAGCCTGCGGCCGCTGCTGAAAGGCGACGCAGGCTGGCAGCCGCGGCCCTACCTGACTTCTCGCTACGGCGACTATCTATGGTATCGGGATGATGAGTGGTGGCTGGTTTATGGCATCGAGGGCGAGTTGCCCTACGCCTTCCACCTCGCGGCCGACGGCGCGTGCCGGGACAACCGCGCGCCGGACTGCCCCGCGGCGGTGCGTGCGCGCGGGTGGCAGCGCCTGCTCGACGACGCCGGCGGCGACCTCCCGCATGCGAACCAGGAGCTGACCGACGCCGTCGGCCGGCCGCTGCGGGAATGGGCCGCGCGACAGAAGGCGAAGGGGTGATCGCGGCGCGATTGCTCCCGCCGTGGCCTCCGCGTCGTCCATTCCCCACAGATTGCCCCGGTCGCTGCGAGGTACACTGAGTTGCGTGCTATGCGTGCAGATCCGCTTCGCGAGTTGACGGCCAGGGCCACTCGACTCATGCCTAAGTCGGACCTCAGGAGGTAGCATCATCGTGCAGTATCGAGCGTACGGCAAGACCGGAAAGAAAGTCTCAGCTCTCGGCTACGGCGCCATGCGCCTTCCCTTCGACGATCCCGAGCAATCGGTCGCCCTGCTGCGGCTGGGGATGGACCTCGGCATCAATTACATTGACTCCGCCTTCGTCTACGGCGGCGAAGGGCGGAGCGAGAGGTACATTGGCGAGGCGATCAAGGATCGGCGCGACCAGGTCTTCATCGCCACCAAGAACCCGCTCGAGGACGAGACAGCGGAGGGCTGGTGGCGGCGCCTGGAGACGAGCCTGGAGCGGCTGCAGACCGATTACATAGACTTCTTCAAGGTGGTCCACGCCCTGACCTGGGAGGTCTATACCCGCGTGTACGAGCCCGTGCTGCACCAGCTCGCCCTCAAGGCGCGCGACCAGGGCATGATTCGGCACCTGACGTTCTCCAGTCATGACGCGCCGGAGGGCATCATCAAGCTGATTGACACCGGCATCTTCGATGGCATGCTCGTCCAGTACAACCTGCTCGACCGCCGCAACGAGGAAGCGATCGCCCACGCCCACGAGAAGGGAATGGGGGTGGAGATCATGGGGCCGCTTGGCGGAGGGCGGCTCGGCCTCGCCTCGGAGCGCGTGCGGTCGTTGCTGGCCGGCGCCGCCAGCACGCCCGAGACCGCGCTGCGTTTCGTCCTCGCCAATCCCAACGTCACCATCGCCTTCTCCGGCATGGGCGCTCGCCGGCAGGTGGAAGAGAACTGCGCCGTCGCCTCGCGCGAGGGGCCGCTCTCCGAGCAGGAGAGCCAGGCGATCGCGCAGGCGCTGGAGGAGAACCGGCGGCTGGCGGACCTCTACTGCACGGGCTGCAACTACTGCATGCCGTGCCCGCAGGGGGTGGCTATTCCCGACATCTTCGCCGCCATGAACTACTATCGGGTTTGGGGCCTCACCGAACATGCGCGCCAGCTCTACCGGGCTTTAGGCCCCGGCCCCAAGCAGGGCAAGCTGAACGCTTCCGCTTGCGTGGAATGCGGCGAGTGCGAGGAGAAGTGTCCGCAGCACATCAAGATCATCGAGCAGTTGAAGGAAAGCCACGACGCCCTCAGCTAGCACTCCGCCAAGGGTGATTTCATGTAATCACCTCAGATGAAGGCACTGTCTGACGGTTACCCGGTTTCCGATCAGGCCGCAACGAGATTCTTCACTTCGCGCGGCCGCGCCGTGCACGTCCGAGGCGGAGCGCTTTCATACCAATCAGAATGACACCACCAGACCGTTGTCACTGTGAGTGGCTAGGCCCGGAGGGCCTCCACGGCGGTCGCTCCGCGACCTAGCCGCGTTAGCGAAGAGTCTCGCCTGCGCAATACCGCAAAGTGGGTAACTGTCAGAGGCACGGTGCCTTGACACGGTTCTGCGCGGCGTGATATGCTCCGTCCAGAGTCTGGCGATCATGCCGCTTGAGGAAAGCGAAGGTATGAGCGGGCCGCCGCGGGTATCGGCGGCCCGCAGCAGCGATAAGGGTAGGACCAAGCTGACGGTGATCATGCCGGTTTACAACGAGCGTGACACCGTCGCGTCCATAATCGAGCGCGTGCGCCAGGTTCCCATCGCGAAGGAGATCATCGTCGTTGACGACGGCTCGACCGACGGCACCTCGGAGCTGCTGGAGGGGCTGGTGGGCGGCGAGGTGCGGGTGATCCACCAGCCGCGCAACGAAGGCAAAGGGGCGGCAATTCGCCGGGCGGTGACGGAGGCGACGGGGGACATTATCATCATCCAGGACGCGGACGGCGAATACGATCCGGCGGAGTACCCGCAGTTGGTGGCGCCGATCGCGGCGGGCGAGGCGGCGATCGTGTACGGCTCGCGATTCCGTGGGAGCATCACCAACATGCGATGGCCCAACTACCTGATCAACCGGCTGCTGGCGTGGATGGTGCGCGTGCTGTACGGGATGCCGCTGACGGACGAGGCCACGTGCTACAAGGTATTCCGGGCGGACGTGCTGAAATCCATTCCCCTCGCCTGCCGGGGGTTCGAGTTCTGCCCTGAGGTCACGGCCAAGGCGCTGAAGCGGGGGTATCGCATCCGCGAGGTGCCCATCACCTACCGCGGTCGCACCAAGCACGAGGGCAAGAAGATCAACTGGAAAGACGGCGTCCGCGCTATCTGGGCGCTGCTCAAGTACCGCTTCGTGGGATGATCGTCAGCAGGAGGAACCGGGATGCCTAGGACCAAGTCGGCCAAGCAACAACTGCGGAAATCAATCCGGCAGCGGCTGCGCAATCAGGCCATCAGATCGCGGGTCAAGACCGTGATTCGCGGCGCCCGCGCCGCCATCGCCGGGGGCGCGGCGGAATCCGAGGGGTCGGTGCGCGCGGCTTGCCGCATCGTGGACCAGGCGGTGGCAAAGGGGGTGCTCCACCCCAACGCGGCCGCCCGCAGGAAGTCGCGATTGGCGCGGCGCGCGCGGAAGGCAGAGGCCTAACCCGCGTTGTGGCACGGGCTCTCAGCCCGTGCATGGTGTGCGCAGGCTGAGAGCCTGCGCCACAGGTCCCCCCGGGGCTGACGCGACCCTATTCGGCCATGCGCCGGACGAAGACCACCAGTCCGAGGAGCGCCGTGCCGACGGCGGCCAGCCAGAACCCCACTCTCCACGGCGTTTCCTGACCTTCGCGGAACACGCCGGTCCGCAGCGGCGGCATGGCCTGGAGGAACCTGCGCAGTTGCTCCGTCCCCTCGGAGCCGAGTTCTCCGCCCGCGACCCGGAGGATGTTGGTCGCTTCTTTCTGCAGGCGGTGCAGCTTCTCGCGGCTCTCCCGCGCTCGCGACCAGTCCGGGTCCTTCGCGATGAAGCCGAATCGCTCCACCCATCGCTGCTGCCAGTCCAGACCGTTTTCGGCTTCACGCAACGCGTCAACCACAGCCTGCGGGTCATGCTCCCGCGCGGCGCTGCGGACGGCCATCGCCACCATGCGATCCGCCACACATCCCGACATGACGGCCCAGTAGGTCCCGGTGAAGGCGGTCACTATCAGCAGGAGCACAAGCCATTTGCTCACTTGCGAACCTCCTTTCGCCCACGCGCCTCAGCCGAGCGCCGGCAGCTCGGGCGCAAGCGGCGCGTGCGTCAGCGCCCGGTGCCCTTCCTCCGTCACTACCACCAGGTCCTCGAGGCGAACCCCGCCGACCCCTGGCAGGTATATTCCAGGTTCGATGGTCACCGTCATGCCCGCCGCCAACGACCCGTCGGCGGTAGGGCTGAGCCGGGGCGCCTCGTGGGCTTCGATCCCCACGCCGTGCCCCAGGCCGTGCCCGAAATACTCACCGTAGCCGGCCCCGGCAATGATCCCGCGGGCGATCGCGTCGAGCGCCGCGCAGTCCGCGCCGGCGCGCACACCCGCCCGAGCCGCCGTCTGGGCCTCGCGGCACGCCGCGTAGATGTCGCGCCGTTGGGCGTCGGCCGCCTCCACTACCGCGGTGCGCGTGAGGTCGGCGCCGTAGCCCTGCCAGCGCGCGCCCAGATCAATGACCACCAGGTCGCCCGCCGCCAGCTCGCGCGTCCCCGGCTCGGCATGGCACTGCGCCGAGCGGGGGCCGGCAGCGATGATGGGCGGAAACGCGATCTCGGCGTCCGCCTCCCGCTTGATGTAACTCTCCGCCGCCAGCGCCAGCTCGCGCTCGCTGACGCCCGGCCGCACCAGCGATATGACGCGAGCCATGGCCCCGTCCGAGACGGCGGCCGCCCGCTCCATGAGCGCGATCTCCTGCGGGCCCTTGAGCGCCCGCAACCGCTCCACCAGTCCCTCCACGGGCGCCAGGGAGATGTTGCCCAGGGCGGCGACCAGTCGCTGGTGAGCCTGATATGTCAGGTGCGCCGGCTCGAAGCCCACGACCCGGCACCCCAGTCCGCGCAGTGCGTGCGCAAGCCCCTCGTGCCAGCGCTCGACCTCCACCAACTCGAACAGCGGCGCCTGCTCCGCGGCCTGGAGCCGATAGCGAAAATCGCTGATGAGAAGAGCGCGGTCGGCGTCCACCGCCAGCGCCCCCTGGGAGCCGGTGAATCCGCTCAGGTAGCGCACATTGGCGGCCCCGGAAACGAGGACTGCCGACACCTCGGTGGCTGCGACCGCCGCCCGCAGGCGTGCGAGCCGCCGCGGATAATCCATCATCGGTGAGATTCTTCCACCAGCGCTTTGGCCGCGCGCAGGGCCAGCAGGTAGCCGTGGACGCCGAAGCCGATGATCTGGCCGACGGTGACGGGAGCGGTGACGGAGGTGTGACGGAACTCCTCGCGGGCGTGGAGGTTGGTCAAGTGGACCTCGATGGCGGGGATGCGCACCGCCTGCAGCGCATCGCGCACCGCGATGCTGTAGTGGGTGAGGGCCGCCGGGTTGATGACTATGGCCTGCGCCCAGTCCATGCAGGCGTGGATTGCCGTTACGACATCGCCCTCGTGGTCCGACTGCGTGATACGCAGTTCCAGGCCGAGTTCCGCGGCGGCTTGGCTCAAGCGTTGGTTGATCTGCTCGAGGGTGATGGCGCCATATATGTCGGGCTCACGCCTCCCGAGCAGCCCCAGGTTGGGCCCGTGGATAACGGCGACCTTGATCATGGCTCCTCTTCCCGCCCGGCGCTCACGAGGTCATGGACTCGCGTGCGCCAAGTCGTACTCGTGCAGTGCGCGGCTGATGAAATTGTCCATCACCGTGCCGCACACCTGCCGCGGATTCGCCGCCGCTTCCCGCTGCCAGCGCTCGACCTGCCGGCGAGCGGCCGCTGACGGACTGAACAGCATTCGCAGGCACGCCGCACCTGCCTTACCGTAGGTCGAGAGCTTGTCCAGGTAGGGGCTGATCTGCTCTAGGAGCCAGCGGTTGGGCAGGCGCGACGGCAGTTCGCGCTTGAGCCCCCTCATGCGCGCGAAATGGCGCCGCAGCGTGGACGCCGCGGCGCCGGGTGTGCCTGCCGCCAACTCCTTCCACAGCGCTGCGATCGCCGCCGCCAGCTCCGGGGAATCCTTGGGATGCAGGAACGAACTCGTGCAGCTCCCTGCGAAGCAGCGCAGCGGCGCATAGGCGCGCGCGCCGCCCTGCTGCAGCAGGGCGGCCTCCCACGCCGGCTCCGGGCGATACGCCTCCGCGTTCCACAGGTAGTCGGCGACGGTGATGAGCGGCAGCTTCGATGCTTCGCCCTCGTTCATGGGGTTGGCGATCAGCCCTGCCGCATGCCGGTGCAGGTCGCTAGGCCGGCCCCGCAGCGGCCCCAGGAACAGGCGGTTGCGATTGTAGTCGTTCACCGGGTAATTATCCCAGATCAGCGGCGGGCGCGCAATCGCCGCGCCGTAGGCGTCCGCCTCCTGGCCGCTGATGGTCGGCGAGCACACCTGCGACCCGGTCCAGAAGACAAGCACGTCGCGGCGCAGCAGGTCCCCGATGGCTCTGAGATAACGCGTGCGCCGCGTGCCCGCGTACTCGGTGGGGCAGAAGATGAGCTGCGAGCCGCGGGCGACGCGATCGAGGTGATCGCGCAGGCGGTTGGCGATGCACGCGTGCGCCTCGGCGAGCGACGAGAACGCCCGCCGGTCCTGCGGGTGATGGAGCTTGCCCGGGATGTCGTCCAGACACAACGCGAACGAGTCCACCCCGATCTCGCGCATGGCGTCAAGCTTGCGCCGCAGCGCCGCCATATCCGCCCGCGACGAGTAGCGCATGCTCAGCCCCGGGCTGACGCCGAAGCAGAAGCGCACGCCATGGCGGCTGGCCGCCTCCACCAACTGGCGCAGCTCCCGCAGCGCCCGCGCGGTGTAAGGCTCGCGCCAGTGCTCACGGTGATAGGGGTCGTCCTTGGGGGCGTAGACGTAGAGGTTGAACTTGTACAGCTCGCAGAAGTCGAGCAGACGCAGGCGCTGTTGGTGGCTCCACGGCGGACCGTAAAAGCCTTCGATCACGCCCCGCAGCTCAAAGGACGGACCATCGGCGAGGGAGATCTCGCGCAGCGCCGGCTGGTCCCCGCGCTGAACGATGAGCTGGCGCAGAGTGGCGAAGCCATGGCGCAGTCCTTCACGCGCCGTCGCCGCCAGCACCACCAGCAGCTTGCCGTCGCGCCGTGCGGTGACCAGGCCGTAGCCCTGCGGGCCGAGCGGCGGCAGTTGCACCCGCGCGCCGTCGCACAACTCCCAGCAGTGGCCGACACGGGAGTCGGCGGCGGGATTGCCGGCCGCAATCACCATCGCGTAGCGGGCGGCGGCCTCCAGCGTCGCCACCACCGGCACCCGCGGCACGCCCAGCTCGCGCAGGAACGCCCGCAGCCCCTCCGCCGCGGAGCGCGCTCCCTCGTCCGACGGCAGCAGCACCGCCACCTCGGCGACCGTAGTCGTGCGCCCCACCTTGAGCACCTGGCGCGGCGTCGGCAGCACGCCCAGCTGCCGCTCGCGGGCGCCCAGTAGCAGCCGCCGGCGGCCCAGGGTGGCGGGTGCGATCCCCCTGCCTGCGAGCACGATGAAGTTCCCCCTTTCACCAACGGAAGACAGCCGCTGCCGCGCAGGACCGACTGTGTGGAAACGAGCGCACAGCATACAGCATAGTGGCCGCACGCCCGACGCATGAGCCAAGTACTTCTCCATCCACGCGCATCGTCCTGCAACGCGGGCCGCATGCCTGCAGGACTGCCTGCATGCCCGCCGAAGAAGGCAAGCGACAGGCGCACCCCCTGTGCATCACGCGAACCGGTGCTGACGCCCCGCTACCATGCCTGCGGCTGGCCGCGGCCTGGGGTGGACGGCGACCCCGCAGCGGCGGAGGAGAGTCGGCCATGCGCAAACATCAGGCGGAGAAGGCTTCCTGCCAGGTCTGCGGCCAGGAAAAGGACGTAGGCGAGATGCTGCCGGCGGAGCTGGTGGCGGGGCCGGTGCTGGACACGATCAAAGAGAAGCATGCCGACTGGTCCGCCAGCGGCTACATCTGCCTGCCCGACCTCAACCGCTTCCGCACCGAGTACGTGCAGGCTCTGCTGGCAACCGAGAAGGGGGAGCTCTCGGCGCTGGAGCTGGAGGTGGTGCGCAGCCTGCACGAGCAGGAAACGCTGACCAAAGACGTCAACGCCGAGTTCGACCGCCGGTTGACGCTGGGGGAACGCCTGGCGGACCGGATAGCGACTTTCGGCGGCAGTTGGGCGTTCATCGGCGGCTTCTTCGCGATCCTGTTCTCGTGGATTGCCGTCAACGCCATACTTCTGCGCGCGCATCCCTATGACCCGTACCCTTTCATCTTGCTCAACCTCATCCTGTCCTGTCTGGCCGCGATCCAGGCGCCGGTCATCATGATGAGCCAGAACCGGCAGGAGGCGAAGGACCGCCTGCGCGGGGAACACGACTACAGCGTCAACCTCAAGGCCGAGTTGGAGATTCGCACCATCAGCGCCAAGCTCGACCGGCTGCTGACCCACCAGTGGCAGCGGCTGCTGGAGATCCAGCAGATTCAGACGGAGATGATGGAGGAGCTCGCCCGTCACGCCGCCCGCGCCGAGGGCCGCTGATGGCGTGACGGTTTGCGCAGTTGCGAGGAGGGAGGTTATCAGCCGATGCCCATGATATGCGTTTGCGTCGAGATGGTGCTGGGGAACGCCTCGCTGGCGGCGAAGGCGCGCAAGGTCGCCGCGGCGGGCTTTCGCGCGCTCGAGTTCTGGAGCCACGATGCGGGGGGCGACCGCAAGTTGGACGACCTCGCGGCCGCCTGCGGGGAAACCGGCCTGGCTCTCAACGACCTGGTGGCCGACGGCCCGGGCATCTCCCTCGTGTCTGCCGCGGACCGCGAGAAGTACCTGGCCCGGCTGCGACAGAGCATCGCGGTGGCGAAGAAGCTCGACTGCGGCAAGCTCATCACCTGCACGGGCAATCGCCTCCCCGACCGCTCCGGTGCCGAACAGCATGACGCCATCGTCGAGACCTTGAGGGCGGCCGCCGCCGTGGCCTCACAAGCGGGCGTGGTGCTGGTGCTGGAGCCGCTGAACTCGCTGGTGGATCATCGCGGCTACTACCTCGACAGCGGGCACCAGGCCGCACAGATCGTGGAGCAAGTCGCCAGCCCGGCGGTGCGGCTGCTGTGGGACATCTACCACATGCAGATCATGCACGGCAACGTGCTCGCCACCATCGAGAGATACCTTCCGCTCATCGGTCACTTCCACGCCGCGGGCGTGCCCGGGCGCCACGAGCTGGATGTCGGCGAGCTGAACTACGTCGAGATCCTCTCTCGCATCAAGGCCTGGGGTTACGACGGCATGTTCGGCCTGGAGTACGCGCCGGCGACCGCGGATCACGCCGCATCTCTGGCTGACATGCGCAAGCTGACCGCAGCCGCGGGCTGGGAGTAGACGCCCATCTTCGCCGGCGATGGTCAGGCTGTGGGCGGCGGCATATCCCCGCAGCTCGGCTACCTGGCTCTCGATGGTCAACTGCTTCTCCTGGGTCTCGGAGGATACGCGCCCGTAGATGCAGGCCGTCCTGGCGAGGTTGCTCCTTGCGGTGTCGTGGCAGAGGGGGGTGTGACCTCGAAAAGTGGGGATAATGCACTGCCGGATGTGGGACAGGCGCCCCAACCCCTCTCCCTTCCAGGGAGAGGCCGGCCCCGACGCATCGGGGCCGGGTGAGGGTGAGTCCGGTCGAGCCGCAGGGTATGACCGTTTTTGGTTGGGGTGGCGGATTGTGTGCCCGAATGTAGCACAGCCGCCCTCGGCTGTGAAGGGGGCGCACGCCGTGCGCCCCTACAGGTTCCCGCGACCGATCCCAACTTTCAGCGGTCACACCCGAGCCGCACCCCGCATCCATGTCATCCTCACCCAACATCCGCCCTGCAGCTTGTCATTATCCGCACCCACCCTTGGGGCATGGGCTACGAAACGGCCGTCGGCGTCTCGCCCGCCCCACCATGGCCATTTCCCCATCCGGGTTGTCAACACAATGGGCGAGACTCAATAGGGGCCTGTCGAAGGGCGCTCTCGCCTGTCAGACAGGCGCCGCTCTGCAGCGCCAACACCCCGAGCGGTCGGGGTGCCACATGGTGAGTGCCTCAATCCATCCCCACAAGAAAAGGTCATACCCGCATACTGAGCCCTCACCGACGACGAGGTACTTGACGGCTGCGCTTCTGTCGCCCACCCCGCCGTTCAGTCACTGCTGGGATTCTGGGTTTGCGCTCTCTTGCTCCCGCCGAAGCTCCGTGGGCAGCATCGTGAGGCTCATGCCACCGCCAAAATAGGCCAGGAACTGACCTCCGAAGTGCTGCAACAGACCTGCCGCCTGGCTTCGTTGCACTCCAGCGGCGAACTGAAGAGCCTCAGCCACCAGCGCCAGCACCAGGCCCGTCGTCGCGACGGTGAGGAATCTGACCAGAACCGGGCGTCCCTTCGGCCACCACCGAATTCCATACAACATCGCTGCCGCACAGGCGGAAACCGCCACGAGCCGCCAAAGGTCGTACTGCCGCCACGACCAGAGCGCGCTTTCCCCCACGACTACAACCAGAACTGCAAGCAGGACGATAAGAAAGTAGGTGGCCATCCCTCTGTCGCGAACGGGCCTCAACGCGCACCATAGAGCTCGTGCGGCAAGCGTTAGCGCAGCCGCGCCTGCGACCGTACCTAATGCCGCGAGGGGCACTTCCGCCGCTGAAGAATACGCGTAGAGTGAAGCGGCGCAGAGCAAGAGCGAAGCGAGCGCGAGGAGATTAACCGCTACTCCAATTCGCGTGAGGCGATACCAGAACCCGATTAGGCACAGCGGCGTGACAACTAGAAAGGCCACCACCAGCGCCTGGCGCACCTCCGGCTCCGGCATCCACACCGGCCTCACGACGAGAACCCACCAGGCGAACGTCGCAGCGGGAAGGGGAACCCAGAACCCAGACGATAACGCGTCGTCGGGGTGGGCGCTTGCGGATTCCCTGCGCTCCCACCGTCGGCCGATCCGCGCAACCAGTGCCCTCATGGCCGCCTCTCCTGAAAGCAAATTGCAAGACCTATCGTTTTCCCCGACGGCTCGGGCACCCGCGCTTGCTCGCGGGTGGGTCACTTGAATCAGCCTCTCCTACGTTCCCGTTTGCCGGAACACACCTTAGCCTTCGATCCCCGGCTCCCCACCCTCCTTTACAGCTCGACCTCGATGCGCTGAGGTCAGCTAGACGGCCGTCAGGGCAGCCGGGGAATTCCTCTTTCTCAGCGCAGGCTGGTCGGTGGCTGGGCGATAGGGCCGTCGCTCTGTCAGCAGCCGGTAGACGATGGTCAACAGCCGCTTCGCCACCGCCACCTTGGCGACGTTGGCGCCCTTGGTCGCCTTGAGCCGCCCGTAGAGCGCCGCCAAGTCAGGGTCTTGACGAATGGCTGGATACACCGCTTCGATGCACGCCCAGCGTATCCACTTGTTGCCTTGCTTGGTGATTCGTCCGTGGTAGACGTATCCGCCCGAGGCATAGGTCGAGGGAACCAGGCCCGCATAGGCACACAGCTTCTCGGCGCGCAGAAACCGCCTCACGTCGTCAATCTCCACCGCCAACAGCACCGCGAAGAAATCTCCGATGCCAGGTAGGGTGACCAGGAGCTTGGCCCGCTCGTCCCCCTTGGCCAGCTGCGAGACCCACCGATTGCTCTGCTTGATGTGCTGCTCCAGCGCCCCCAGCAACGCCAGGTCAGTGCGCAGAATCTGCGCCTCGCTCGGGGGCAGCTCCAGCCGCTGCAACCAGGCCCGCCCTGCTTTGCCGAATAGATCGCTCCAGCTCCCAGCCTCGGGGCTCAGCTGCGGGTGTCGGTCAATCAGGGTGTGGATGCGGTTCTTCACCATCGTTGACAACCCCACCGGAAACATCCGCTGTCGCAACCGGCGTCGCTGCTCTCGCGTCACCGCCCCCGGCACATAGGCCGCCGGAATCAAGTCCGCGCGCAGCAGGTGAGCCAGCATCCGCGAGTCAATCCGGTCGGTCTTCACCTTGGCTTCTGCGATCACTCGCACTTTGGCAGGATGAGCCAGCGTCACCTCATCCACCAGCTCCTCCAGCCAGTCGTACATTACCGGCCAGTTGCGGCCCGCTTCCAGCACCGCTGACGCGCCCTCCGCAGAGCCGTCCAGCAGCGCCGCCAGCGCCTCCTGGGTGTTGGCGATCTGCCCTTCCTTCACCACCTTGCCCCGCTCATCCATCACCGTGACGTAACTGCTCTTCTTGTGGTAATCTACACCCACGTAGTGCATGGTGCACCTCCTTCGGTGTTGTAACGTCAGCTGATTCTATCAGCCTAACCGTCGGGGTGCATCATGCTTTCATGCTAACTCCTTCTCAGCGGCAAGCGCTGCTCATTCCTCGGCCCGGTATCGCTGTCATTCCAGGCTGTCGAGATGCTGCATGCGCATGGGCGCGTAGGTTTTCACGCCTCGCTTGGCGCCGAACAATAGTTCGGCGCTATTGGCTTTTCTCCTGCTGCGGCGCCTTGCTCCGAGGCCGCAGGCAGCTGAAACTTGAGGCATCGTGCAGGGTCGCGGTGCGCTCCCGGTTGGTGCTGGGTCGGCGCTAAGGCCCCTGGCTACGCCTCGAGAAGACGAGCGGAGCTGCGAAGCTGAGTTGCTGTATGTACCCGCTTGCGTCTACGCCGTCTCGGGATGACATCCCCGAAGCCTTACGCTTGATCCGGGCATGATCGTCTCACGCCAAGGCCCGGCTTGGTGCGGTCATGGTTCGCTTTCGCCGTAGTCACTTTCCGCGGCTTGCGCGAGCTGCGGCGCGAGGTAGTACGCGATCAGGTGCGGGTAGTGGCGCTCGCGGTGAAGGCCCAGAGCGCCGTGCAGAACGCGGTCGAGCGCGGCGGCGTCGTCCGCCCGCAGGAGATCCATATGGGCGACGATGACCCCCACCCGGCGGTCCCGCAGTTGCGCCAGCGCGGGTGCGTAGGTCGCGCGCAGCTCGCGCAGGTCGCGGTGAAGGGCGCCCCTTTGGGTCAGGGGCAGGGAGGGCATGACTCTTTCGCCCGGCCTCGTCCGCTGCGGCTCGAGGTCGCGCAGGAGGGCATTGCCGCGCACGAACTCCAGGGCGTGCGGCGGCCGCCGCGACACCAGCCCCGCCAGGATCGGCCGGTGATGGACGGTCTGGTAGCGCATGTAAACCGCGTAGTCCCCCAGCAGGGGCACCTCCGCCACCGCGAAGTCGTTCTCGCTTTGCGCCAGGTCGTGATAGAACCCCGGCACCCGCACGTCCCGCAGCGGGTACGGCGCAGGCAGGAACTCGAACAGCACCACCGCCGCCGCCATCCCAGCCGCGGCCACGCGCCACCGCCTGCTCCACCCGTGCGTCACCGCGGCCAGTCCCGCCGCCGCCAGCACCGCCAGACACAGCATTGCCGGCAGCGCTGCGCGCGTGGGCACCGCCGCCAGGCGCGTCAGCGGCACGTACTTCCACAACCACAGGTAGGGCAGGGGGACTTGCGCCTGCGCCGCCAGGACCTCGCCGCCCCCGACGACCTGCATCGCCAACTGCGAGGACAGCTCGGCGCTGAACGGCAGATCGAAGCCGTTGCCGGGGGGCCCGCCCGCCAGCAGCAGCGCCAGCGCGTTGAACTCAGTCCGGTCACCGATGCGCAAATGCGTCCCCAGCGCCAGCGTCAGGAAGAAGACGGCCCCCGCAATCCACGGGACGAGCCGCCGCCCGCGGTAGGCGATCCCCGTCAGCGCCAGGGCGAACACTACCAGCCCCACGTAGAGCGTCGCCTCCGCCCGGCTGTAGCCGTGGGCGCGCAGCACCGCCGAGCCGATGTCGCCGAGCAGGGGGTGCGTAAACGCCGGGGTCACATATAGCTCCGGCTGGGCGCCCAGCGCCGCCGGGCGCGCCAGCGGCTGGTGCATGTAGGGGGCCTGCGCGCGTTCGGCCAGCATCGGCCACAGCAGCGGCCACAGCCCGGCCAAGGTCAGGGCGATCACCGCCCCCGCCGCCGCCAACGCGGCCCCCCAGCGTCGCGGGCGGGCCGCGATCTCGCAGGCCGCGAAGACGGCGAGCAGCATGCCGGCGTAGAGGAAGTAGTACCATTCGCAGAGCCCGACCAAGGCCCACGACGCGGCGGCGCCGAGCACGTATCGCGGCCGTCGCTCGCGCAGCCCGCGCAGCGCACAGTAGGCGAACGGCGCCAGCCATTCGGCGGCGATGAGGTTCTGGTGCGCCAGCGCGTGGGTCGTCAGGTAGGGGCAGAACCCGAAGCCCAACCCGGCCACGGCGGCAGCCGTCGCGCTGCCGGTGAGGTAGCGGCACAGCAGGAAGGCGCCCCACGCGCAGGCGGCCAGCGATAGCACCAGCAGCAGGTTGTAGGTCTGCACCAGGCTGAGCGCGTTCTGCAAGAGCGCCGCCGCCGCGGAATGCAGGAGCACCAGCGTGTGATACCGCAGGCTCACCTCCTCGGGCCAGAACAGGCAGCGGGTGGACATGACGCTCAGCCGGGGATCCGCGAGCGCGGTCTTCACCCACCAGTAGTCCCACAAGAAGACGTAGCCGTCCTGCTCCAGGCCCTCGATGGTCGCGCCGGGAACGTGAGTGGATGAATGCAGCGCCAGGGGCATGGTGAGCGCCACCGCCGCCAGCACATAGACCGCGAGCATCAGCGCGGCGAGCCGGCGCCCCCGCGGCGAGTGTCCCTGCTCGGGCTCGGGCTCGGGCTCCGGCGCAGGTGGGATGCGCGGACTGGCGACGGCGGGGGATCTCCCCGCGACCGCGGGCCGCGGATCGCGCACGACCATGGTCCCCGCCAGGTGATCGTGCCAGCCCCGGCGCTCGCGATCCCACAGCATGGCGGCCAAGCCAATCTTCAGCGGCGCGGAGGCGACGAGGAACGCGGGGACGCGCGCCACCGCCCGCCGCCACGAGAGCCTGCGTCCGTCGGCGGCGACGACGCGGATTCCCAGCGCCCATTTGCCGACCGTGGCGCCCCAAGCGGCCCATCCGACGGCGAGGTACGCCAGGGCGCTGACGAGACCCAGCAGGGGCAGCGGCAGGAGGGAGGCGGCATCGGGAGCGATGGCGACGGCGAGCATGAAGATGAGCGCGTTGCACAGAAGCAGGATGCCGGTGTCTATGACCGAGGCCGCGAGCCGCCGCCAAGGGGCGGCCGGCTCGACGGCGGGGAAACGCACCTGCCCGGGGTCATCCATTGCGTCGTCGCTCATGGCGGCGCGGTCTAGGGCGACAGCAAGGGGCTGATCTCGCCCTGCACTTGGCCCAGGAGGCGGTCGCGAGTCTCGACCGAGGGCGACTCGATGATGAGCCGCACGATGGGCTCCGTGTTCGATGGGCGCACCTGGCACCAGGTGCCATCGGCGAAAGTGACTTTGAGGCCGTCGAAGTCCGACATCGTTTCGCCCGCGAACAGGCGCCGCACACGTGCCAGCGCCTCCTGCACGCGCTCCGGGGCCAGCCCCTCGAGCTTCGCCTTGACCATGTGATACTGCGGCAACCGCGCGCGCAGCTCCGATAGCGCCAGGCCGCGCGCAGCCGCGTATTCGAGCACGAGCGCGATGCCGATGAGGCTGTCGCGCCCATAGCACACCGGCGGATAGATGACCCCGCCGTTGCCTTCGCCGCCGAAGACCGTGCGCCCCTGTCCGGCCACCTCGATCATGGCCTGACCCAGGTTGACCTCACCCACCTTGACCTCGCGCAGCTCGGCGCCGCGGGCCGCGCACAGGTCGTCAATCATGCGGCTGGTGGAGCTGTTCCTGACCACGACCGCAGCGGCGCCGCGGAAGCGATCGAGGAGGTGATCCACCGCGAAGGCGAGGGTGCACTCTTCGCCGATGGCCTCGCCCTGCTCGCTAACCAATGCCAGGCGGTCGGCATCCAGGTCCTGGGCGAGCCCGAGGTCACACCCGCTGGCGACCACCGCCTCCCGCAGCGCGCCGAGATTGGCGGCGCTGGGCTCGGAATCGCGTTCGACGCTGACCGGCGTGACGACACAGCCCAGCTCCTGCAGCAGGCGCATGGTCACCGCCTCTCCGGCCCCGCGGCAGGAGTCAGCCGCGACCTTGAAACGGCGGGCGCGGATGGCCGCGACATCAACCTCGCGCAAGACGCGCACCAGATGCGCCTCCAGGGCCTGCTGATGGCGGCTGGGCACCGCCGGCGGCGCCGCGGGCTCGTACTGCGCCGACGCCTGGCGTGACAGCGCGAACAGATGACGGGTCTGCTCGGCGTTGAGCACGATGTAATGCGGCCCCATGAGGAACTTGAAGCCGTTCCACTGCGCGGGGTTGTGGCTGGCGGTGATGATGATGGCGGCCTGGGCGTCGAACTGGGCCATCGCCACCTCGACCGTCGGGCTCGGCACGACCCCGACGTCGAGCAGCGAGCACGGCAGCCGCGTCAGCCCGGCGATGACCGCGGGCACGAGCTCGCGCCCGGAGGGGCGAGTGTCGCGGCCGATGATCGTCAGCGGGTTGGGGAAGCGCTCGTTGGCCAGGCGCGCGAAAGCCTCCGCGAACTGCGCGGCAACGGGGAGCGTGAGCGACTCGCCGAAGATGCCACGCACGCCGGAGTAACTGATGCGGAGACCGGGTCGGTCCGATGGCGAGGGCATGGTCTGTCTCGAAGCTGGTCGCGCGGCGCAATTATAGTCGGCGCACCAGCCCGTGTCAAACCATCGCCCCGCGGGCCCATCCGCGCGGCCGCCTTGCAGCCCCCGGTCGGGCTTGGTATAATCGCCGCGCGGAGGTCCCGTCGTGCGCGAAATCGCAGCCGCCGACATCACCGGGTTGGTCGCCCGCTTGTGCATTGACGCCAACTACCGCCTGCCCCCGGACGTGATGGCGGCCCTCGAACGTGCCCGCGCCGAGGAGGAATCGCCGCTGGGCCGCGACATCCTCGGGCAGCTGATCGAGAACGCGCGCTTGGCGGAGCGCGAGGGGCTGCCCATGTGCCAGGACTGCGGGGTGGCGGTCGTATTCGTGGAGCTCGGGGCGCAGGCCTGCATCACCGGCGTTCCTCTGGAAGAGGCGGTCAATGTCGGCGTTCGCCGGGGCTATGCCGAAGGGCGCCTGCGCAAGTCCGTCGTCGCCAGCCCGCTGGCGCGCACCAATACCGGGGACAATACGCCCGCCATCATGCATCTGCGGCAGGTCGAGGGCGACCGCGTGCGCGTCGTCGTCGCGCCCAAGGGTGCGGGCTCGGAGAACATGAGCGCGCTGGCGATGCTCCGCCCCGCCGACGGGAGGGAAGGAATCGAGCGCTTTGTGGTGAAGGTGGTCGAGCGAGCGGGCGCCAGCGCGTGTCCCCCGCTGGTGGTAGGTGTCGGCCTCGGCGGCAACTTCGAGCGCTGCGCCCTGCTGGCCAAAGAGGCGCTGCTGCGCCCGCTGGGCGGTCCTCATGCCGACGAC
>DATLAK010000175.1 GCA_035527535.1 Armatimonadota bacterium | reverse complement strand
TATACCATGCTTATGAGCATTTGTCAATACCCAAATCGAAGGTAGGTGTGTTCGCAAGAAGCGGGGATCGCCCTTGGGCGCGCCCCGACAGGTCGAGGCGCGAGGGCAGCAACGCGACTTCCATCTATGAAGGCGACATGTTCGGCTCAGGCTCCTCCAGCAGGTTGCACGCGGTGAGCGCGAACCCGCGGGCGGTGCGGGTGAACCGCAGGGTCTTGATCTCGAACGGGCCGAAGTCCAGCTCGAACGGCGAGCGCGCCCCCGCCAGGCGCAGGGTCGCCCGCGTCCGCCGCCCCAGGGCCTCGTACAGGCGCACGATGAGGTCATCCCCGTCGTCGGCGCGCTTGAGAGCGGACAGCACTACCGTTTCGGGCGTGACCTCCAGCAGGGGCGCGGCATGCCGCGGCGCACCGGGCTGCGGCATGGGCTGGTGGTAGATGAAGAACGGCTCCAGCGGCAGGTTGAGCTCCATTGCCGCGGGGATGAGGGCCTTGGCCAGCGCCGGCGCCTTGCCCCACAAGACGCGAAAGCGGAAGTCGTGCTGCCCCTGGTCCATGTAGGTGTGGTGCTCATCGGCCCGCGCGGGCAGATCGTCGAAGCGGCAGTGCGCCGCCCCCCGCACCAGGCTCAGCCCCAGCTCGCCGTCGCCGCGCGCGTGAAACGCGTACTGCCCGTCGTTGGCGACGCCGACGGCCAAGCGGTCGCCCGCTTTCTCCTCCAGCCGCACCCAGCGCCCGCCGACGTTCTCCGCTCCGTCCGTTGAACGCTCGATGGCTGCGAACGGCACCTCGCACACCGCCCGGCTGTCCTTCAGCCGGAACGGCAGCACCCACTTCAGGCACTGGCGGCGCTCCTGCCAGTGGACGCGCAGGTTCACCTCCATCTGCGGCAGGTCCGCGTAAACCGTGAACTGCTGGCACACCCGCGAGCGCCGCCACCCCACCAGCGATTGAATCGTCACACTCACCGGGCCACTGAACAGGACGTGCAGCGCGGGAACCTCGGTCTTGTCCTCCCCCGCCCAGCGCGCGACCTCGCGCGGGGACAGCGGCGCGAATTCACCCAGCGGCGTGCTGAAGTTGGCGTTGGCCTCCCCGCCCCAGGCGTCGAGGGTGTCCTTCATCGCCGCCGGCCGCACGCTGCCGCGCAGCAGATCCCGGCCGCTCCGCTTGTCCACCAGCGAGGCGAGGCCGCCGGTCTCGCGCGAGAACTTGGCTCGCAGCCAGCGGTTCTCGACGACGATGCCGGCGCGGGTGCGCCTGACCGTCAGCGGCGAGCGGCCGGCGGCGGGCTGCTCGTGGCGGCGCACCTCGTAGCGCCGCGCCGATAGCGGCGGTACCTGCGCCACGAACCCCAGATACCGATGCCACCCCCCCAGGCTCCCCGTGCGCTCGAAAGGCCCGCCCTGGTTCTGGCACCCCATTTGGCGGCCGGTATCGTCGTATAGCGCGAACGACTTCGCCTCCGGGCGCGGCATGTATTCCATCAGGAACTCGAGGCCCACCGGCGCCGTCATCGCGTGGGCGTGTGGATTGAAGACATAGACCGGAATCGTGTCCGGGCGGGGCGGGACCTCGGGCAGCAGCGCCATCTGCGCCGCCATGCGCAGGCTTCGGCAGACATCGGCTGAGCGCCCGAAGATCTCCATTACGTCCTGCAGCGACGCCGCCTCCGACGACGAGCCGGCCAGGATGTCATGGAAGGTGTTGAAGGCCACGCCCTTCCAGGCTTGATCGAGTCGCCCCTGCGGGTAGGCGCGCCCGCGCTCGTGCCACGCCACCGTGGACCAGCGCTCCGCCGACGCCAGCAGCGCCTCGCCGCGGCGCATGGCGCGCTTGATGGGCGCCATCGAGATGTAGCACCCGGGGAAGCTGCGCTGGAGGTCGCCGCGGTGAACAGGCGCGCAGCGGCCCGCCGGGCGGTCCTTGATTCGCGCCAGGTACGCCTCCGGCGTGCTGTGGCGAATCTCCACGTCGGCGGTCTCATCCATCACCGCGTGGATCGCCTCCAGGAGCTTGCGGCTGGGGCCGCCGCCGTGGTCGCCCAGGCCCCACAGCACGAGCTGGTCCTCGCCGGTGTGGCGCGCGAACTCCACGCCGCGGCGCACGCTTTCGAGGCCGGTGTGCTCGAAGGTGCCGTACCAGCCGGTGGCCGGCCGCAGGGCGAGGGTCTGCGACCCGTCCAGGCCCTGCCAGCGATAGAGCGGGGCGGGCAGCTCCAGCAGATTGGCGCCGGGCCGGCAGTGAAGGTACATCTCGTAGCCGGTCTGCCGCAGGATCTGCGGCAGACTGCCGTGGTGGCCGAAGGGGTCGAAGTTGTAGGCCACGGTGGGCCGCGCGCCGAACTTGTCCGCGAAGTAGCGCCGCGCCACGGAGATGAGCCGCACGAAGGTCTCACCCCCCGGCAGGTTGCAGTCGGGCTGCAAATACCACCCGCCGGCAATATGCCAACGTCCGGCCTTGACCAGGCCCTGGAGGCGGGCGAAAAGAGCGGGATCGTACTCCTCGACCCACTCGTAGAGCACGCTCTCGTTATGGTTGAAGATGAACCGGGGATATTCATCGCAGAAATCGGCGGCGGTGCGGAAAGTCGAGATCGCCTCACGGGCGCCCTCCTCCCAGGGCCACATCCAGATGGGGTCGAGGTGGGCGTTGCACACCAGGTGCACGATGGGCCTGCGCGGGGTCATGTAGTTGCCTCCATGGGGATTCACCCGCCGCCTGGGGGGCTTCGGCGCCAGACGCCGGTTGCAGGGGGGTGACTTCGCCGGAGAGGTGTGGCTTCCCTGCGCCAGCGCGGAAGGAGGTCCTTGCAGGGCGCGAACGACTACCGCACCGGAGTCTGCCGGGCGGGGACGGGTCTCATCGGCGGGGGAGGTCCGGGAGCGAGGTCCGCCCCGCGGTGATCGGCGGAACCGCCGATCGGGCCCGGGCGGACAAGCGGACGACCTGCGCCCGGGCGGCATAGACGGTGATCGCGGCCACGATCAGGACGAGGCAGACGATCGCCAGGGGCAGGATGGCTCGCTTGCGCACGAGAGGTATTCCTTTCCTCCGCGCCCCGCCGCGCGGGAGCCGCCGAGTCGGTGCACGCCCCCCTCGCCGCACGACTACAGATTCCATCTTCAACCGCGTCTTTCCTCCCGCGGGCAAGAGCTCGCGCAACCGTTTCTCGCCCGCGGGCCCCACGGATTTCAGAGCAAGAATCCGCAACTCCTTCGCCTCCCCCAGGGGGTAACAATCAACCTGTCCGGTCCCAACCCCCGGCCTCGGCCAGCTTGACAGGCAATCATGCGTTGGCTATACTACCGGCGCGGTGGGCCGCGGCGCTGATGATGACAGAGGCGGCATGTGCGCGGAAACGATCGTCACGGCCGGCGGCAAGATACCGATGGAAAAGCATCGTATCGCGCTCAGACGGGGCCGCGGCGCGCAAGCGTCGAGGCCTTGATTTGCTTTCATGGAAGGGGGTGGTGACGAGGGCTGTTCGACGACGGATGCATGGCGGATGAAGGGAGGTATCAGGGTATGAAGCACAGGTTGTGCATTTTGTCAGCGGTGCTGGCAGTGGCGCTGCTGAGCGGGATGGCGTGGGGCTACCCCACGCGCTTTACGGCAATGACGGGCCTGGTTGACCTGCCGACGGCGGACGTGGCCGCCTCCGGCAGCGCAGAACTCGCCGCTGACTACGCCAAGCTGGCTGGCGAGGAGAAAGTGTGGGCGATCCGCGTGCTGGCCGGGGTCTCGGATAGCGCGGAACTAGGGATAGCCTATACGAGACTGAAGGACGGGGTGAATGACCACTTCACCGGCATCGGGGCCAAGGTGGCGCTGATGAAAGCCGAGACGGCGGACTTCGGTCTGGCGTTCGGCGGGTCGTATGTGAACGGCACCGGCGATAACATCCTCGACCTATACGCGGTCGCCAGCAAGGAGATCGCGACGGCCGCGCCTGAGGCCTACGCGGCGGCGGCGCCGCGCGCGCGCCTGCGCGGTCACCTCGGGCTCATGCTCACGCGTGTCAGCAACGGCGTTGATGGCGACGAGCTCAAGCCCTTCGTCGGCTTCGATGTCACTACGCCCGAGGGTGCGTCGTTGGTGGCGGAGTACAAGTGGAGCAAGTTCGGCGCCGACCAGGCGGCCGCCGCCATCCGCTACCCGGTGAGCCCGGCGATGACGGTGCAGGCCGGCGCCGCGCGCGCCGGGAGCGTGCTGGGGCAAGACGACTACCGCTTCACCGTCGGCCTCAGCTACGCCTTTGCCACGGCTGGCGGTACCGGCGCGACTTACTAGGCAATGCCACGCGAATCACAGGCGTTGGCGGGGCGGCCATGGGGCCGCCCCGCGCTTTTCTCGCGACCGCACCGCAACCGCCTGGGTGGAGGTGCCTCCCACGCGGCGGTTTGAGGGCTTGCCCGCCTGCGGAGGGCTTGCCCGCCTGCGGAGGCCAAGCTTCGTTAATCTTGCGGCGTCTCCGTGTTCGCCTCGTTGAAGCGCGCCACCGAGGTGTCGATGGCGCGCTTCAGTTGGGACTCGCTGATGGGCTTGAGCAGGTACGCCGCGGCTCCAGCCCGCATCGCCTTCTGCACGCGCTGACGATCATTGTGTGCGGTGAGCATGACGATCGGCACCGGGGCTTGCGCCATGATCTCGGCCGTGGCCGCAATGCCGTCCATCCCCGGCATGCCGATGTCCATCAGCACCAGGTCCGGGCGCAGTTGCTTGGCGAGCGCAACGGCGGCTTCGCCGTCACGCGACGTGCCGACCACGGTATGCCCCATCGCCTCGAGCTGCACTTTGAGCGTGAGGGTAATGAGGAATTCGTCCTCGGCGATCAGGATGTTCATGCGCGTCCCCCTGGCGGCGTCCCCCACCTCGCAGCCTGCTTTCTCTTTCGACCTCCGCCGCGTGTGCACCTGCTGTGAGCTGCCGCTACAGGACTTGCGGCGGCGGCGGCTAATCCTCCCCGCGGCGCCCGAGCGCGTCTGCGCCCACCCATGTCATCCATGCCTTCCATGCCTTTCGTGTGCGGCCTGTTGCCCCACGAGTTCGAGCAGCTCCTGTCCGACCGCGGGCACGAGCCCTATCGCGCCCGCCAGGTCCTGCGCTGGGTATACCAGCGCGGGGCGCGCGGCTTCGCGGACATGAGCGACCTGCCGCAGGCGCTGCGGGACGAGCTGGGACGACAGGCGGCGGTGCACCCGTTGACCGCGGTTGCGCGGCGCCCGGCCCGCGACGGCGGCGTCAAGCTGGTGCTGCGCCTGCCCGACGGCGCTCACATCGAGACGGTGATCATGCCCTACCCGCGCCGTCGCACCGCCTGCATCTCCAGCCAGGTGGGGTGCGCCTACGGCTGCGCGTTCTGCGCCACCGGCGGCATGGGTTTCGAGCGCGACCTCACCGCCGCCGAAATCGTCGGGCAATTGCTCCTCGCGCGCGCGGATGATGACGAGCGCCGGTTGTCCAATGTCGTGTTCATGGGCATGGGCGAGCCGCTCGCAAACTACGACGCGCTGGTGAAGGCGGTGCGCATCATCCTCGACCCGGCATGCCTCGGTTTCGGCGCCCGCCACGTCGCCATCTCCACGTGCGGGCTGCCGCCGGAGATGCGCCGCCTGGCGCGCGAGGGGTTGGGCGTGCACCTGGCGGTATCGCTCAATGCGCCCGACGACGACCTGCGCAGCCGCCTGATGCCGGTCAACCGCCGCCATCCGCTGGCCTCGGTGGTCGCCGCCGCGCGCGACTTCGCCGCCCACACCGGACGCAAAGTAGCCTTCGAGTATTGCCTGCTGGCGGGGGTCAACGACGCGCCGGCCCAGGCCGCCGCCCTCGCCCAGCGGCTGCGAGGCCTGCCGTGCATGGTCAACCTCATCCCCTACAACCAGGCGCGCGGCGCCTTCGCCCGCCCCGCGCCTGCGGTTATGCGCGCCTTTCGCGCCGAGCTGGAGCGCCGGGGGGTGGAAGTCGCGGTGCGCCGGTCCTTCGGCGAAGAGGTGGCGGCGGCGTGCGGGCAGCTGGCGGCTGGCCGCCCTAATTGTGGGGACAGTCGACTTAATTGCGATTGATTTAAGGCATCTGCAATAATTAAGTCGACTGTCCCCATGATTCCCCCATGATTCCTTAATAATAATGGACTGCTGGAATATTTGATATCGTTATGTGAGGAAAAAATGGCAATGGAGAATATCGAGGTCAGGCGAGTAACCCAGAACGATGCGGTGTTCCTACAACAACTCATGAGCAGTGATCAGATAATGGCGATACTACATGAGGTCCCCAGATCCGTAGATGTTTGGGCAGATGCCATAATCGAATGGGACAACGATCCAGATGAGGAGAACTACATAATTTGTGATGAAGGTATGCCGATAGGCTGGCTGGGTATAAATGGTCTTTCATCTGAAAGTAAGCAAGTGTTCATAAAAGTGATTGCATTGCTCCCGACGCATCAGGGACGGGGAATTGGTCAGTATGTTATTAAGGAGATGATTGAAAACTTGCGCTTGAGAGGTTTTGCGTCTCTTGAGCTTTATACTGACCTTAGCAATGTGCGCGCACAGCGTTGTTATCATAGATGTGGTTTTGAAATGTCCGAAAAGACGGGGCAAAAGATGTCGAACGGAACCATGGTGGATCGCTGTAAAATGGAGCTGTCTCTTTAGTCTACTGTCCATTGGAGAAGAACGGTGTGAGGGGGTGTCAACAAACCGGTGATGTCGGCATTATAGACAGGGATAATTGCTTGCTCTTCAGAAGTGACGTGTAGGTGGCTAGGTTCCAGCTTGGGAGCGTGAGATGTATGGAGATGAACGACGTCGCCAGGAGACCTGTTCATTCCGGCAGCGTGTATGTCTTCATACCGGAGGGTCATATCCTTTAGCGCGTGGATGCAGTCCTTGACCTGAGCTTTCTCAGACATGAGGTCAAGGATCTGTACCCTGTAGAGAGTCAGCGTTTGTGAGACGAAATGGGGGTAAAAACAAGCTACCCCTCCGGTGCTCCTGGCCCTGCTTCCTCGCATAGCATCCCGCGTCTCCGGTAGGCGTCCCGGCGAGCGATCAAGGTCTTGATCTGGAGTGCTTTTCGCCGGGCAAGGGATCTGTTCCCTTCTGCCGAAGTAGACATCGTCTGGCGTCACATTCCGCAGCGCCTCGTGATAGCGCTTGGAATTGTAATAGTCCACGAAGCGGCCGATGGCCGTGGCCAGGGCCTCCGGGCTGGTCCACACCACCAGCGTGACATCGTCTTTCATCGTGCGGTGCATCCGCTCGATCTTGCCGGTGGTCTGCGGGTGATGCGCTCGGCCCCGCAGGTGGCGAATCCGAGCAGACGCAGGAAGTCTTCCATGGCGGCGGCAATGTAGCCGGAGCCATTGTCCGTCAGCAGCGCGGGCTTCGCGATGGTGGGCGCCTCCACCACCGCCACCGTCTCGTGTCCCATCTCCTCCATAGCTCCTGCTCGTTTCTGCGTCTCTATTCCTCATTCAGGGGAATTCCGGGGACAGTCGACTTAATTACGGCTTTCTCGGCCCCTTTGGCCCCGGTTTGCGGCAGCGAAGCTGCCGGCCGAGCTGGGATTCCAGTTGTTCGATGAACCCACTTTCGCCCAGGGGCCGGCCAGTCCGGGTCTTGCGTCGCACCTGCGTCAGGTCGGCCTCCGATGTGCCCTGACTCAGGAACTCCGCCCAGTCGAGTTCTTCAGTCCGCCACGGCCGCGGCGCGAGCACCGGGTCAGGGGCATGGTTGAGATGCGCCGGGGCGCTTGACCAGGGCCACTGCTCAGGTTGCTCAACCAACCCGGCGCGCACGGGATTAAGCTCGACGTAGCGAATCGCTCGCAGACAATGCGCGTCATCCAGCGCGCAGGAATGGAACCTCCCCTGCCACAGATGCCCGCGCCAGTCCTTGCGGAAGTTCACCCGCCGAGTGTAGTGAAAGTGCGTCCAGCCGACGGCCAGGGCGAGACTGTCTTCGCGCTGTGGCGACAGAACCAAATGCACGTGATTCGACATCAGGCAATAGGCGAAAAGGTCGGCGCCGTGCTCGGCGCTACATTCCCCGAGCAGCCTGAGATAGGCGGCGCGGTCAGCGTCGCTGAAGAAAACGTCCATGCCGCGGTTGCCGCGCTGGGTGACATGATGAGGTACGCCTGGCACAACGATCCGTCCGACCCGTGGCATGGCCCCCTTGTACCACGATTGCGGTTGTGCGTCAATAATTAAGTCGACTGTCCCCGGAATTAAAGGCTTCAGCCACCGCCGGGTGGATGATTTCCCCCGTGCGCAGGTTGAGCCCGCGCGCCAGGGCGGGGTTGCGCGCGAGGGCGTCGTCAAGGCCGTAGTCCGCGAGATCGAGGACGTAAGGCAGAGTCGCGTTGGTCAAGGCGTGGGTGGCAGTGCGCGGCACCGCGGCCGGGATGTTGGGCACCCCGTAGTGGATGACCCCGTGCTCGACATAAGTCGGCTGCGAGTGACTGGTGGGCCGTATCGTCTCCACGCATCCCCCCTGGTCCACCGCCACATCCACGATCACCGCGCCGCGCTTCATCGCGCGCACCATGTCGGCGGTCACGAGCTTGGGCGCGCGCGCCCCCGCCACCAGCACCGCCCCCACCAGCAGGTCGGCGTAGCCCGCCGCGCGCGCTATGTTGAAGGAATTGGAATAGACGGTGATGACGTTGCCGTGCATGATGTCGTCGAGGTAGCGCAGGCGCTCGTGGTCAACGTCGAGGATGGTGACATGGGCGCCCAGGCCCATGGCGACTTTGGCGGCATTGATGCCCACCACCCCGCAGCCGATGATGACCACCTCCGCCGGCGGCACCCCCGGCACCCCGCCCACCAGCACGCCGCGGCCGCCGAAGTCGGCCTCGAGATAGCGCGCGCCGATCTGCACCGACATCTTCCCCGCGATCTCGCTCATGGGCACCAGCAGGGGCAGGGCGCCCGCATCCGTCTGCACGGTCTCGTAGCCGATGGCGGTGACGCCGGAATCGAGCAGCGCGCGCGTCAGCGGCTCCGATGACGCCAGGTGCAGGTAGGTGAAGAGCACCAGCTCCGGGCGCAGCCGGGCGTACTCGCTGGGCAGCGGCTCCTTGACCTTGAGCACCACCTCGGCGCGCGCCCAGACCGCGTCCGCGGTCGCCGCGATGGCCCCGCCGGCGACGCAGTAGTCCTCGTCCTCGTAGCCGCTGCCCCGCCCCGCCCCCGCTTCCACCAGCGCCTCATGCCCGTGCTGGCGCAGAGCGGTGACGCCGGCCGGGGTAATGGCGACCCGCTTCTCCCCGTCCTTGGTCTCGCGTGGAACCCCGATCAGCATATGCGCCTCCCGCCTCGATGTTTTCCGCAAGCGGTGTGGCTTTCCTGCGCCTGCGGGTGCAGGAGCGAGCGCGAAGGCGGTCGAAACTGGCGCCAACCGTATCACTGCGAAGGGATTTCGAGACATGGACGACGCCACGCAACAACTGGTTTCCCTGCTGTCCGAGGCGGGTCAGCTCGAGTACCGCGCCGTCATCCACTACAGCCGCTACGCCCAGGAGATCGAGGACCCGGAGCTGGCGCGGGACCTGCGTGAGATCGGGCAGATGGAGGTGCGCCACTCGCACCAGCTCATGGGCATCATCATCGCCCTCGGCGGCCTGCCCGAATGGGAGCTGCCCCCGCCCCCGTGGTTCGCCAGCGTCGAGGACATCATCCGCTCCTCGCTCGAGGGCGAGCAGCGCGCCCTCCAGCAGTACGACCGCTGCCTGGAGGTCGCGACAGACCCCGAGCTGCGCGAGCGCCTGGAGCGCATCAAGCGCGACGAACACTGTCACATCGAGCGCCTGACCCAACTGCTGGAGAACCTGACGGGCAAGCAGGCGCCCGCCGACGGCGCGGCCTAGCGCCCCGGAGGCCGGCTCATGTGCGAGTTCTGCGTCAAGCACGGCGAAGGCGAGAAGTGGTACCTGCAGGCGCGCAACTACGGGCTCGACCTGGCCTCCGACCTGCGGCGGCGGCGGTTCATCGGCGCGTTCTTCAACGACTTCGACCGGGACACCGGGGGCAGCGTGGAGCAACTGCGCCGGCTTGACCGCGCCCCCCGCGTCCTGCAGTGGCTGGTGCGCGGCCTGGTGACGCGCCGCATGAAGCGGCGGCACTTCGGGCAGGTGCTGCCGCTGGAGGACGTGCGCAAGGTATTGGGGATCGCCAACTCGGTAGTGCGCGTGCCGTGCGTGTGTCGCGGCGTAACGCGGGGCGACCACGGCGCGCGCTTCTGCTTCGGGGTCAGCGTCAGCCCTGACGCGGTCGCCTTCAGCGAGGTGGACCCGAACCTCATGGCGGGGCCGGACACGACCATGACCGAGCGGCTGACGCCGGAGCAGGCGCTGACGCTGATGGGGGACTTCGAGCGCCGCGGGCTGGTGCACTCGGTGTGGACCTTCCTGACACCGTTCATCGGGGGGGTGTGCAACTGCGACCGCAGCGACTGCCTGGCGATGATCTCCACCATCGGCCACCACACCAAGGTCATGTTCAAGGCGGAGTACGTGGCGCGGGTGGATTGGGAGCTGTGCGAGGGATGCCGCGCGTGCATGAAGCAGTGTCAGTTCGGGGCCATCGGCCACAGCGCCGCCGCCGGCAAGTGTGTGATTGACGAAGCGCGGTGCTGGGGCTGTGGGGTGTGCCGCGCCGGGTGCCGCAGCGGCGCGATCAGCCTGCGCCCGCGCGCCGAGACGCCGGCCCTGGGATGGTGAACCTGCGGCCCCCGTAGTCCGGAGTCCGTCGTCCGCGCGGACTACGGATCGCGGATGACGGACCACGGATGAAGATCCTCGACCGCTACGTTGCCAGAGAGCTGCTAGCCCCCTTGGTGGTGGGCCTGGTGGGGTTCGAACTGCTCATGCTGGGCAACGTGCTCTACCTCAACTGGCGGCTGATCCGCGACGCGGGCGCGGGCTTCGAGGTGGTGGCGCGGCTGCTGGCGCTGCGGGCGCCCGAGGTCGCGCTCTACGGCATTCCGTTCGCGATGCTGCTGGCGGCGTCGTGGGCGGTAACGCGACTGGCGCGCGACGGCGAGGTCACGGCGCTGCGCGCAGGCGGGGCGAGCGTGCGGCGCATCCTGGCGCCCATCGTCGCGGTGGCGGTGGTGGTGAGCGCCGTGGGTTACCTCGACGCCGAACGCGCGGTGCCGTGGGCGACGCACGCGGCCGAGAACCTCGTCCGCCGCATGGTGCTGCGCCAGCCCACGCCCCTGTTTCGCCAGGACGTCTTCTTCCGCGTGCCGCCCAACTACTACGTTTACATCCATCGCCTGGAGCCCCGGAGCAAGCGGTTCCAGGACCTCATGGTCTATGAGTTGACGGGGCGGGGATACCCGCTGCTCACCGTCGCCCGCAGCGGCTACTGGCGAGGCGAGGTGCTCTACCTGCGCGACGGCGTGCGCCACAAGCTGCGCCCCGACGGCGCCTGGGAGTACGAGGCGCGCTTCGCTCGCGCCACCGTCAACCTGCGCCAGGCGCAGTCGGACTTCTGGACCGAGCAGAAAACCCCGCGCGAGATGACCGCCGAAGAGCTCAGTCGCTACATCGGCGTCTTCGCCGGCAGCGGGGTGGATGTCAGCGGTCTGCGGGTGGAGTATCATTTCAAGTTCGCGCTGCCGCTGGCGCCGCTGGTGTTCGCGCTGCTGGCGGCGCCGCTGGCGCTGCGCTTCGCGCGCGGGGGCGCCATGACGGGGCTGCTGGTGACTTTCGGGCTCGCATTCCTCTACCAGGTGCTGATGTCGTGGAGCCGGCTGCTGGGGGAATCGGGCTCCCTGCCGCCGCTGATCGCGGCGTGGTCGCAGAACCTGGTCTTCGGGGCGGTGGGAATCGTGCTCATCGCGAAGCAAGAATGAACCGCGCGCTCATTACCGGCATCGCGGGCGCGCCGGCCGCGCGCCTGGTCGCCGTCGCGCTGGCGGTGGTGCTCGCGATCACGCCGCTGCAGGCGGCCGACGAGGGGGATGACTTCATCGAGCTGCGGGGGGCGGACTACGTGCGTTACGACGCCGAGCAGGGGGTGGTACGCGCCCGCGGCGATGTGCGCTTCGCCTACCGCGAGGTGGAGGTCAGCGCCGACGACCTGGCGGCGGACCTGCGCGCCGACCGCGCGCTGCTGAGCGGCAATGTCACCCTGCGCGCCCAGGGCCAGGAGTTCCGCGGCGACACCCTGCTCGTGCATCTCGACACCCGGGAGTGGGAATTCACCGACGTGCGCACCGCCATCTCACCCGGCTACTTCGAGCGCGGGGTGCGGTCGCCGCTCTACCTGGGGGCGCGCGAGGCGGCGGGCCTCGAGGACCGGCTGCAGGTGCGCGGCGCCGAGTTCACCACCTGCGACCGCCCGCATCCGCACTACGAGGTTACCGCGCGCAGCTTGCGCATCTGGCCCGGGCGCAAGCTCATCGCCGAGGACGCCGCGGTGTGGCTCCTCGGTAAACACGTGATGACCCTGCCGCGCTTCGTCGTGCCCCTGCGCGAGCCCCAGCGCCAGCCCTTCATCCCCCTGGTGGGCGAGAGCCAGCTCGAGGGGCGCTACCTCAAGGCCCTCATCAACTACGTCCGCACCGACAACTCCTACGGCACCGGCCACCTCGACTTGATGAGCCGTCGGGGGCTGGGCGCCGGCGTCGAGCACACCGAAATCTACAGCGCCGGGCGCACCAACCTCTATCTCTACCGCGCCGGCGGCACCGCTGCCGGCGCCCAGGAGTGGACCGCCCGCGGCGCCCACGAGCAGGACCTGGGCGGCGGCCTCACCCTGCGCGCGGGCGCCGATGTGCGCAACGACAGCTCTTACTACCAGGCCGACAGCCGCGTCATCAGCTCCCAGGTCGCGCTCGATCGCCAGGGTGGTTCGTCGCGCTCCGGCCTCGCCTTAGATTACAGCCGCACCAGCGGCAGCTTCGATTTCACCCGCCTCTCGACTTCCCTGCGCCACGACCAGCGCGGCCCCCGCTACGGCCTCAGCCTCGACTCGCGCTATGACCGCCACTCCACCGTCTCCGGCCAGGGCGATGACCTCGAACTCAACAACCGGCTCCAGCTCACCGACCACCAGGCGCGCATGGACCTGCGCCTGGCGGTCAGCAAGCGCCTCGACCTCGATGGGGCGGATTACACCGGCGATAACTTCTACCAGGTGGTGGATTACCTCCCGGAGCTGACGCTGGAGACCGACACCTACCGCTTGCGCGCGGCGCCGCTGGGGGTGCCGGCGCGGCTGAGCTTGAGCGTCGGCAACTTCGCCGAGCACCCCACCGACCTCGACGCCTACCGCGTGCACTTCGGCTACGAGGCGCTGCCCGCGACCGTCCGCCTGGGGCCCTCCACCCGCGTCAGCGCTCAGGGCAGCCTCCGCCAGTACCTGTACGGCGATCGCGACCACACCGCCCAGTACGCCTACGGCGGCAGCGCGCGCCTGGAGCACGACCTGAGTGAGCACTGGCAGACGCATGTGGGATACACGCTGTTGGAGCCCAAGGGCTTCACCCCCTTCCGCTTCGATTACATTGGCGCGTATCGCAGCGCGGCTTTCGACCTTACCTACAACCGCGGCGAGCGCCGTCGGGCGCAGGTGCGCACGGGCTACGACGCGCGCCTCAGCCGCTGGCAGGACGTCATCGCGCGGGTGGAGGCGCCGCTGCATCGCAACCTTCAGCTGGGACTGTCCGGGGGCTACGATCCCAACCGCGGCGAGCCGCGCGACCTGCTGGCGCGGCTGCGCTTCGGCGACCACCGCACCACGCTCGACCTGGGCGCCCGCTACCAGCCGCGCAGCGGCACGGTGCAGCGGGTCACGGGCACGCTCGATTGGGTGGCGGATCCCAAGTGGCGGCTGCAAGTGCTGACCAGCTGGGACGGGCTGCAGCACAAGTTCGTGTACGGCGAAGTGCTCCTCACCCGCGACCTCCACTGCTGGCAGGCGGTGGCGTACTACAGCTTGCAGCGCAACCTCTTCCGCCTCGATTTCCGCATCAAGGCGTTCGACTGGGGGCGCCCCGATTTCGACGTCGGCCGCTACGGCCAGCGCCTCGACACCAGCCTCGGGGAGTGGTACTAGCGTCGCTGCCGACGCGGCGCCCCGACGGATTTCGCGCCCGCTCCCCGTTTTCGGTCGCCCCCGGCGGCCGCCCCCAGGGATGAACAGGTAGATCCTTGCCCCGTGCAACCACAAATAGTATCATGGCGGCGGGAGGCGCGAGCGTGGACCGCAAGCGGCTGCTCAGACGGCTGGTGGAGGGAGCCCTGAGCAATGTCGCCTTCAACCACATACATAGACCTGGCGCAAGGTTTCGGATTCTGCGTGGCGCGGGTCAAGGGAAGCCACCACGTTCCCACTCACCCGGAGATTCCGGAGATAGTGAACCTGCAAGCGGTCAGGGGCGAGGCCAAGCCCTATCAGATCCGATAGTCCTTGAGGCTCGTGGAGCGCCGCAACCTCACTCTGGAGGACGGGGAATGAGCGACTACCACATCAACATCTTCTACAGCGAGGAGGACGGTGGGTACATCGCCGATATCCCCGACCTCGAACACTGCTCGGCGTTTGGCGAAACTCCCGAGCAGGCGTTGGCGGAAGTTGAGCGTGCTAAACAGGCCTGGCTGGAAGCGGCCCGCGAGGCCGGCAAGGCGATCCCGCCACCGCGTTATCGTCCGCTTATCTACCAGGTCGGCCGCTGACCCCCGCGGCTGGCGATTTTTCCCCTGGAGACGCGATATCCTTGAGGCCACGCTCGGACCTTCTCTCCCTCCCAGGGAGAGGATTGAGGTGAGGGTAAAGGGCGGCGGAACACACCTCGCCTCTCTCTCCGAGGCGGAGAGGAGCGCATTCATCTGAACCCAAGGCCCCCGCGGTCACACCCGCTGCCCGTCCGTCGCCAGCGGGCGGTGGCTCTCCAGCCGCCTTCGCAGCCGCGCCACAGCCACGCCGCGGCAGGTGGCGCGGAACGCCCCGCCGAATCTCCGTTTCCCCTGGTACCGCCCCCGTAGGGGCGCCGGAGAATCGTCAGTGAGCATTGAGATCCGTCCTTGCGACCGCGGGCATGAAGTGCGCTACATGCTGGGCGGCGAGCCGGTCAGCAGCCTGTGCATCTGCGATCTGCGCATGCACATCGGCACCGCCAGGCTGCGTACGGCCGGCATCGCTGACGTCCAGACCAAGGAGTCGCACCGCCGCCGCGGCTTCGCGCGCCAGGTCTTGGAGCGCGCGCTGGTGTTCATGCGCCGGCAAGAGTACGACCTGGCGGTGCTGTTCGGCATCTCCGACTTCTACCCGCGCTGGGGGTATGCGCCGATCTGCGGCTCGACGCGGGTGACGCTGGCGACCAAGGAGGCCGCCCGGGCCCCGGCGACGCTCGCAGTGCGGCGTCTGCGTCGGGACGAGATGGAGCTGACGCTGGAGCTGTACCGGCGCAACAACGCTTTGCGTACCGGAGCGGTGGTGCGGCGGGCAGGCAAGTGGCCGGGGTTCATCCGCGGCAGCCGCCCGGACCGGCGCGTCAATGTGTATGGGGCGTTCCAGCGCCGGCGACTATTGGGCTATGTCGCGCTTGACCGGGAGCCCGGCGAGCCGGTCATCATCGAAGTCGGCTACCGCCAGCCGGAGGTCTTCAGCGCGCTGCTGGCGGCGGCGGCGCGCCAGGCGCGCCGGGCCAAGGCGGAGCAGATCCACGTGCAAGCGCCGCTCGATCATCCATTTGTCGAGTGGTGCAGGCAGTACACCTGCCAGGTCTCGACGCACTACGTGCGCGCCGGGGGCGCCATGGGACGCATCATCAGCCTGCGGGGGTGCTTTTCCCGCCTGGCCCCGGAGCTGACGCGGCGTCTGCGCGCGAGCTGCGTCAACTGGAGCGGCCGGCTGGAAGTCGCCACCGACATCGGCGCCGTGACTTTGCACATCGAGCCGGGCGCGCTCACCCTGGGCGAGACCCCGAAGCCTCGGGTCGCGCCCGACGCTGCGCTTGACATCGGACAGGCGCTGCTGACGCAGCTCATCTTCGGCTACCGCAGCGCCGCGGATGCGCTGGCGTGGGGTGGGGCGTCCCTGCGCGGCGGGCCGGTGCAACTGCTGGAGGCTCTGTTCCCGCCGGGCGCGGCGCACATCTGCCACGCCGACCGCTTCTGACGCTGGCGGTCGGCACTGGATCCCGCGGCACGGGGGGGCGCTTGGTCACGCCCGGCGCAGGGCGGCGGTGAGGCGGACCGCTCGCGTTCGGCCGCGATCAGCAGGTCCCCCGGCAGCATCTCGATCAGACGGTACCGGTCCTCCAGGGCGTGCTTGAGGCCGGTGCACGCGCCGTCCTCGCACGCGAGGAGCAGGCGGCGGCCACATGGTGGGGCGGGCGTCTCGCCCGCCAACCAGATCAGCTTCGCACGGGTCAATACTCGATCCCGCGGCGGGCGGAGTGACCCTCTCGAAACGGATGTTTGATCTCGCACATCTCGGTCACCAGGTCCGCCGCCTCCAGCATCGGCGCGGGCGCGGCGCGGCCGGTCAGCACCACCTCGACGTGGCGGGGCCGCTCATCCAACAGCGCCAACACCTCCCTCACCTCGAGCAGCCCTGCGTCCATCGCCACGTTCGCTTCATCCAGCACCACCAGATCATACTCGCCGCCGGTGACGGCCGCGCGGGCGAACTCGAATCCCTCGCGCACCAGGCGCCGGTCGTCGTCGGTGTATCCCGCCTCCCACCACCGCCCCGCGCCCCGCGCCGCCAGCTCCGCACGGCTGGCGCCGAAATGGCGCACCGTCAGCTCGGGCGCCAGGCGCATCGCTGCGCGCATCTCTCCGGTGTCCGCCTCGCCCTTGAGGAACATGATGAAGCACACGCGCAGGCCCTGCCCCACCGCCCGCAGCGCCTGCCCCCAGGCGGCGGTTGACTTGCCCTTGCCGTCGCCGGTATAGACCTGCACTAAGCCCTCAGTCAGCTTCGGCATCCGCGGGCAACCCCTTCAGGTGGCAGGTCTCGTTCAGCAGCGATACCGCCGGCCTCGTCGCCTCCTGCGTGACGACGCTGATCGAACCGTTGGCCGCGACGAAGGCGGAGCGCGTTTCCACGCCCGCGCCCAGCGCTTCGCAGATGATCGTCTTCAGCGGGCCGGCATGGGCGGCGATAATGAACGTCTGGCCTTCGTGTCGCTCCCACAGCGGGCGGACAGAATCCAGAACGCGGCCCCACATGTCCGCCAGCGATTCCCCGGCGGGGGGGATCCAGCCCTCGCTGTCGTCGCGGGCGCGCAGCCGCTGCGCCCAGGACTCGGGGAACCGGGCAGCGGCTTCCTCATGCGTCAGGCCTTCGAGCCGGCCGAAGCTGCGCTCGCGCAGCGCGGGAACGATGACTGGTTCGAGGCCGAGGGCCGCGCCGATGATGTTCGCCGTCTCGCGGCAGCGCGTCAGATCGCTGGTATAGATGGCGGCCGCCTGCACGCCGGCGAGATGCCGCGCCGCGGCCCGGACTTGCGCTCTGCCCGTGTCGTTCATGGGCACATCCGACTGCCCCTGGTAGCGCTGGTGCAGGTTGTGATCGGTCTGGCCGTGGCGCGCCAGGATGAGGGTCGTGGTAGTCACGCGATCTCCCCGTCTGCCGGTGGCGGAGGGCGCGGTGAAGAAGCTGTCCCACAATTGCAGGTGCCGGGTCGGCCAGGAGGCCGACCCCTACGACCGTGCGCGTGGACCGTAGGGGTCGGGTTCCATCCCGACCCGTTTCCGGGGATTACGAGACAGCTTCTGAATTGCGCCCCTACGATTGTTGCGGCGCGGCTGCGGCTATTCTCCCTTGGCCTTGCGCTCGGCGGCGGCGGCGACCCGCGCCGGCAGCCCCCACAGTTGCACGAAACCCCGGGCCAGGGAGGAATCGAACCGGTCGGCCTTGTCATAGGTCGCCAGCTCGTAGCTGTAAAGCGAGTGCGGCGACTTGCGGCCGACGGGGGCGCAGGCGCCGCGCTGCAGCTTCATGCGCACGACCCCGGTGACGCGCTCCTGGGTGGCGTCAATGAAGGCGTCGAGCGCGCGCCGCAGCGGCGAATACCACAGGCCGTAGTAAATGAGCTCGGCGTACTTCAACTCCAGCAACTGCTTGTAGTGCGCCAGCTCGCGCTCGACCGTCATCGCCTCCAGGTCGCGGTGCGCGGCGAGGAGCACGGTGGCGGCGGGGCATTCGTAGATCTCCCGCGACTTGAAACCTACCAGGCGGTTCTCGATCATGTCAATGCGCCCGACGCCGTGCTCGCCCGCGAGCGCGTTGAGCTCGGCGATGAGCGCCGCCGGAGAAAGCGCGCGCCCGTCAAGGGACACGGGAGATCCCTGCTCGAAAGCGATCTCGACGTAGGCGGGATCGGCGGGAGCGGCTTGCGGCGCGCGCGTCCATTCATAGACCTCGGCCGGCGGCTCCTGCCACGGGTCCTCGAGCACGCCGCACTCGATGCTGCGACCCCACAGGTTGACGTCGGTGCTGTAGGGTTTCCGCTTATCCGTCGGCACCGGCACCCCGCGCTCGCGCGCCCAATCCATCTCCTCCTCGCGGCTGACCCGCCACTCGCGGAAGGGGGCGATGATCTCCAGCTCGGGGTTGAGCACGCCGAAGGTGACGTCGAAGCGCACCTGGTCGTTGCCCTTGCCGGTGCAGCCATGGGCCACCGCCCGCGCGCCATGCTGCCGCGCCGCCGCCCCCACCAGCTTGGCGATCAGCGGCCGCGCCATGGCGGTGGCGACGGGGTACTTGCCCTCGTAGAGCGCATTCGCCTTGAGCCCGCGAAAAGCGAAGTCGCGCGCGAACTCCTCCTTGGCGTCTATGACCAACGATTCGACGGCGCCGATGTCGAGCGCCTTGCGCCGGATCGCTTCATAGTCCCGCTGCTCACCGACATCTACGGCGACGGCGATGACATCGAAGCCGCGCTGCTCCTGCAGCCAGCGGACGGCGACGGAGGTGTCGAGACCGCCGGAGTATGCGAGTGCGACTTTGGGCATAGTCAACTCCTTTCACCGCAGAGCCGCTGAGGGTGTGACCGTTCTTGGTTGGGGTGACCGGTTATGTGCCCGAATGTGGCACAGCCGCCCCCGGCTGTGAAGGCGGCGCACGCCGTGCGCCCCTACAGGTTCTCGCGACCGATCCCAACTTTCCGCGGTCACACCCGATGCTGAGAACGCAGAGAAAAGCAGTAATGATCTGTTTCCGTATCCGCTCCGCGGTTCAACTGCATCTGGTGGCGCGATTGATGGCATACATGAGGTGCGCCAGCAGGCCGATGGCCATTACGCCGCCAATGCCGACCAGCCATTGGGATTCGGCGCTCAGCGCGACGAACCTGGCGCCGATGTCGCGCAATCCGCCGCCCATCAGGCCGACCGCCGCCGGCGGGCCCAGTGTCTTCGATATAGCCACGAGCAGCGCGACGATCACCCCGAAGGTCAGCCACAGCTCGGCGATGAGCAAATTCGCCGCCGCGCGCGACGCGCCCCCGGACTGCAGCCGCACCACCAGCATGAAGCTGATCAGGAGCAGCACCGCGAAGACAACGGCGATCATAACGATGGTATCGGACATGACAGGTCCGTGTGACTATCCCGCGACCTCACCTAACGCCTCGTCGAGCGCCGCCAGCCCGGCGTCCGCCTGCTCGGCGGCGAGGATGAGCGGCGGGATGAAGCGCAGCATTGAGTCGCCCACGACCTGGATCAGCACGCTGCGCCGCAGGCACGCCGCCCGCACCTCCGCCGCCACCGGCTGCGCGAGATCCGCGGCGAGCATCATGCCTATCCCGCGCACGGCGGTAATGACCGGATACTTCGCCGCGAGATTCTGCAACCCCGCGAGCAGGCGCGCGCCGATCCTCGCCGCGTTGTCCGCTATCCTCTGATCAATGATGGTTCTCACCCCCGCCAGCGCCGCCGCCGCCGCCAGCGCCCCGCCGCCGAAACTGGAGGCGTGGTCCGACGGCGCGAACGCCGTCGCCGCCTCGTCCGTCGCCAGCATCGCGCCGATGGGCATGCCGCTGCCGAGCGCCTTGGCCAGCGTTATCACATCGGGGCGCACGTCGTAGTGCTCGTAAGCGAATAGCTTGCCGGTGCGCCCGAGACCGGTCTGGACTTCGTCGAGGATGAGCAGCGCGCCGACGCGGTCGCACGCCCCGCGACAGGCGCGCATGAATGCCGCGGTCGCGGGATAGACCCCGCTCTCCCCCAGCACCGGCTCCAGCATCACCGCGCAGGTGCGCTCGTTCACCGCCTGCTCGAGCGCCGCGGTGTGGTTGAACTCGACGTGCTTGAAGCCGGGGACGAGGGGCGCGAACTCCGCCTGGTACTTGGGCTGCCCGGTCGCCGCCAGCGTCGCCATGGTGCGGCCGTGGAAGGAGCCGAGCATGGTCACGATCTCGAACTGGTCGGGGCCGTGGTGGGTGCGCGCGTGCTTGCGCGCGAGCTTGATCGCGGCCTCGTTGGCCTCGGCGCCGCTGTTGCAGAAGAAAACGCGCGGACAGACGCAGACTTCGCCCAGCAGGCGCGCCAGCTCCATCTGCGGCTCGGTGAAGTAGTCATTGGACATGTGGAGGAGCCGCCCCGCCTGCTCGCGCACCGCCTCGACCACCGCCGGCGGACAATGCCCCAGCGCCGTCACCGCGCGGCCGCCGCTGACGAGATCGAGGTAGCGATTGCCCTGCGTGTCCCAGACATACGCGCCCTCGCCGCGCGCCATGACCATGGGCTGGCGGATCTTCTCGTAAACCGCGAACATGTTCCGGGATTCGATGGCGCGGGCTTGGTCGTAGTTCATGGATGCATTCCTCATACCGTGGGAGGGACACAGCCGAGGGCGGCTGTGCCACGTGGATGCGCTACGGCACAACCATGGTGCCGATGCCGACGTCGGTGAAGATCTCCATCAGCAGGGCATGGGGGGCGCGCCCGTCAATGATGTGGCAGCGCAGCACGCCCGCCGCCAGCGCATCGAGGCAGGCCTCGACCTTGGGGATCATCCCCGATTCGACCTGCCCGCTTGCGATCATGGCCCGCGCGCGCTCGGCGGTCAGGGAGGACACCAGCGAGCCCTCATCCTTGACATCGGCCAGGATGCCCGCCACGTCGCTGAGGACGATGAGCTTGGTCGCCCCCAGCGCGCCCGCGAGCTTGCCCGCGGCGTGGTCGGCGTTGATATTATAGGTGCGGCCGTCCGCGCCGACGCCGATGGGCGCAATCAGGGGAATGTAGCCCTGCGCGCTGACGGTGCGGATGAGAGTCGGGTCCACCTCCTGGATGCTGCCGACGAACCCGAGGTCCACCTCGCCGGTCTGCTTGGTGACCTTGAGCATGCGCCCGTGCGTGCCCGACATCCCCACCGCCTTGCCGCCGGCGGCATTGACCGCCGCCACCAGGTCCTGGTTGATGCGTCCCACCAGCACCATCTCGGCGATGGCCATGGTCTCCTCATCGGTGACGCGCAGGCCGCGCACGAAGGCCGGCTCCTTGCCCAGCCGGCGCATTAGGTCGCTGATCTCCGGGCCGCCGCCGTGCACCAGCACCGGGCTCATCCCCACGTAGCGCAGCAGCACCACGTCCTGCAAGACCATAGCCTTGAGCGCCGGCTCGGTCATCGCCGCGCCGCCGTATTTGATGACCATGGTCGCGCCCCAGAACTCGCGCAGATAGGGCAGCGCCTCGATCAGCGTGTTGGCTCGCTGTTGCAGGTTTTCCATCATGGCCCCGCGATCACGTGGTGTAGTGGGCATTGACGCGCACGTATTCCTCGGTCAGGTCGCAAGTCCACACCGTCGCCGACTGCGGGCCGGCGCGCAGGTCGAGATCAATCACGACCTCCTTCTGCTGCAGCGCCGCATGGGCGCGCGCTTCGTCAAACGGCAGCATGGCGCCCGCGCCCACCACCGGGATGCCGGCCAACAATAGCTCGACCTTCCCCGGATCGAACTCCACGCCCGCCGCCCCCGCCGCCGCCAGGATGCGCCCCCAGTTGGGGTCGGCGCCGTAGATCGCGGTCTTGACCAGCGGCGAGTTGGCGACCGCCATGGCGATCCGCCGCGCCTGTTCGTACTCGGTGACACCCGAGACCCGCACCTGGATGGTCTTGGTCGCGCCCTCGCCGTCGGCGACCATGGCGCGCGCCAGCCGCGCGGTGATGAAATCGAGCGCGCGCTCGAACTTGCGGCGGTCCCCCTCCTGTCGCACCTTGGCCCCGGAGGCGCCGCTGGCGAGCGCCAGCACCGTGTCGTTGGTGCTCATGTCGCCGTCAACGGTGATGCAGTTGAAGGAGCGATCCACCGCCCACCGCAGCGCCAGGTCGAGCTCCCGCGCGCCGATGTCGGCGTCGGTGGTGATGACGCAGATCATGGTCGCCAGGCAGGGCCCGATCATCGCCGCGCCCTTGGCCATGGCGCCGACGCGCACCGTGCGCCCCTCGATTTCCATCTCCAGCGCCAGCTCCTTGGGGCGCGTATCGGTGGTCATGATGGCGCGCGCCGCCGCCGCGCCGCCGTCGGGACTGAGCGCCGCGCGGGCGGCGGGAATCCCGGCGCGCAGCGCCTCCATGGGCAGCGGGCGACCGATGACTCCGGTTGATGCGACCAGCACCAGTTGCTCCGCGATCCCCAGCTCGCGCGCCGCGATGGCACCCATTTCCTCGGCATCCCGGCGGCCCTGCTCGCCGGTGCAGGCGTTGGCGTTGCCGCTGTTGATGACCACCGCCTGCGCGCGCCCGCAGGCGACCCGCGCCTGGTTGAGCAAGACCGGCGCGGCCTTGAACTGGTTGGTGGTGAAAACGCCCGCCGCAGTGCAGGGGCGGTCGCCGGCAACCAGCGCCAGGTCCGCGTCGCCGCTGGGCTTGAGGCCGCAGGCGACCCCCGACGCGCGGAAGCCCTCGGCGGCGGTGACGCCTTGCCCCTCGAGCGCGTGCCACAGCAGGGCGCTGACTTCGTCGTGTTCGTGGCTGTCTTCAGTCACAGATGGCTCCGCGCACAGCCGAGGGCGGCTGTGCCACAGGGGATGGTCCTGCCCTACGGATACGGCCCCGGCTCGGCGATGGCGGTGTCCTCGTCGAAGCCGCACATGACATTGAAGCACTGGACGCAGGTGCCGGACAGCCCCTTGCCCAGGTTGTCTATCGCCGACAGGGCGACCGCCGTGCCCGCGCGCTCGTCCACCCGCGCGGTAACCTGGCAGAGATTGCCGCCTGCGGTCTGCCGGGTGTGCGGATAGGTCTGCTCATCGAGCACCTGCACGAACGGCTCGCGCGCGTAGAAGCGCCGCATCTCCGCGATCAGATCGCCCGCGCTGCCCGTTGCCCGCAGCGGCGCATAGGCGGTGGTGGCGATGCCGCGCGTCATCGGCACCAGGTGGGGCGCGAAGGTGACGGTGACGGCGACGCCGGCCAGCGCCGACAGCTCCTGTTCCATCTCCGGCGTGTGGCGGTGATTCGCTACCTTGTAGGCGGCGACGTTCTCGTTGGCCTCGGGGTAGTGAAAAGCCAGCTCGAGCGCGGTGCGCCCGGCGCCTGAGACCCCGGACTTGGAATCCACGATCATATGGCCGGCGTTGACCAAGCCGGCGTTGACCAGCGGCGCCAGGGCCAGAATCGCCCCCGTGGGGTAGCACCCCGGCGCCGCGACCAGCCGCGCCTCGCGCATCTCGGGGCGGTGCAGCTCGGGCAAACCATAGACCGCCTCCACCAGCAGCTCGGGGTGCGAATGCTCCATGCCGTACCAGCGCGGATAGGCCGCCGGGTCGCGCAAGCGGAAGTCCGCGCTCAGGTCAATCACGCGCTGGCCCCGCGCCAGCAACTTCGGCGCCAACTCCATCGCCTTGCCCGCGGGCAGCGCCAGGAACACGAACTCGGCCTGCGCCGCCAGGCTCTCCGCATCGAGCGGCTGCAATTCGAGGGCGACGCCGCGCAAGTGGGGATACACCTGTTCCAGCGTCTTGCCGGCATAGCTCTCGGAGGTGAGGTGGACGAGCTCGACCCGCGGGTGGCGCTTGAGCAGCCGCACCAGCTCCACCCCGCCGTAGCCCGTCGCTCCTGCTATCGCCACTTTGATCATGACCGAGCCGGTGCGCCGTCGCAGGCGCCGCAAGCACCAACCTGGCGACGGGGATTCACGCTTGGCGACTAAGGCCGGCGGCTAGCGCCGGCGCGTCATTATACTACATCCGCGCCGCGTGGGACAACACAAACCATTTGTGGGGGTGGGACCGCGAGAAGTTGGGGGCGGGCGCGCCCGATGCACCCCGAGGAATCGAGGTGCCGCCTCCAGCTGTGTGCCTCGGCCCCCTCAATTACAGACAGTCACACCCGCCGGCAGGCCGCGCCGGGTCGGTGCTACCGCATGAGCCGGTATGCCGGCAGCGGAGGCGTCGGTCCCGCGGAAGGGGACGCGGCCCCGAAGGGAGCGTACGTAGGCGAATAGGGTGTGGAGCCCGGCGCCTGCGGGAGCGCGCCGGGGGTGGTGAGCGCCGGCTGGTAGAAGCTGGGTGCGATCTCCGTTGCTTCGCCCCCGGGCACCGCCTCGAACCGCCACAGCCTGGACGCGACATTACCGCGCTGGTCGCGTGCGCTAACGGTCACCACATGCCATCCCGAGGGCAGCGCAACCGCGCCCGCGTCCTCGCCGACGCCGTGGGTGAAGTACCCGGTGTAAGGATCATAGTCGGCCTCGACCTTGGCCCCGTCGAGCGTCATTTCGAGGCTGGCCAGGTCGAGACCGCTCTCCTCGTCGAACACCTGGGCGCCAATCGTCTTCGGCACGCTGACGCCGGTGACTTGGCTATCGGCCGGGGTCAGCATCGCGATCGTCGGCGGGGCCGGGTCCGAGCCCTGAGTATCGAACCGCGCCAAGGTTCCGTCATCCCACACCACGTACAGCGAACCATTGGCGAAGACCGCCGGCGCCACCAGGTCGAAGGCTGCGTCCACCCCCGCCGCCAGGCCCGGCGGCCGCGCCAGGTAGCGCCAGCGCGGCGTTCCGGTCGCGGCATCCACCGCGTACACGGTCCCGCCGACGGCACCCATTATGACCACATCGCCCACCACCGTGGGCGCGGCCGACATCGGGGTGTGGAAGTCGAAGGTCCACAGCACTGCCCCCTTCTGCGTGTCCACCGCCAGCACCCGGCCGTCCACCAGCGCCAGGTAGAGGCGCCCATCGGCGAAGGCCGGAGCGCCCGCCACGAAGGAACTCACGTCGAGCGCCCATCTCTGGGTGCCGCGCAGGCTCAGCGCCCGCAACTCGGCCCGGCCCGCGACATAGATGGCGTCATCGGTCACCACCGCGGAATGCATCAGCGCGCGGCGGCGGGGGACGGTGAACCGGATGCGCGTGCGCCCGTCATCCGTATCGAGGCCGAACACCTGCGCGTCCGCGGTGGTGACGACCAGCAGGTCGCCCTGCACCGCGGGCGCCCCCCATACCTCGTCGGTCAACCGCACCGTCCATCGCTGTGCCCCGGTTTCGGCATCAATCGCCGTCACGCGCTGATCGAGCGACGCCGCATACACCACCCCGTCCGCCACCACCGGCGCCGCCCGCACAAAGCGCGCCATCGCCACCGCCCACGCCTCCGTGCCGTCCGCCGCACTCAGCGCAATGACCTTGCCGTTGTCAGCGCCGAGGAAGACCTTGCCCTCGGCGTAGCTGGGAGCGCCCAAGACGGTGGACCCGGCATCATACCGCCACAACTGCGCGCCGGTAGCGAGGTCGAGCCCATACACGGTGGACCCGGCGGCGACAAATACCCGGTCGCCCGCGATCACCGGGGGCACGCGCCGTCTGGAGGCCTCGGTCGTGAACTTCCACACCAGGCTCAAGGGCGGAGTGAAGGCTTCGGCGCTGTGGTTCAAGCGCTGCGGCCCATTGCGGTACATCGGCCAATCGGCGCTGCGAGCGGGCGCGGCGGTCGCCGCCGCCAAGGCCGCAGTCACCACCACTGCTGCTGTGCGCAGTACGCGATCCAGCATGAACGACCCCTTCGCGCGCATGGGCTGCCTCCCCGCAGGCTGCGGTATTGCAGGTTATGCGCCTGAGTATAGCATACGTGCCGCGTGCAGACAAGCAGTCCCGGCCGACCGAGCTGGCCGACCGAGCCCCCCGGCTCCGAGGAAGCGCCCCGCCCGGTGTCCCGCTGGCCGCCGGCGCCGCCGCCAGTGCGCTCAGGTGGCTGGAGACGCACTGAGCGCCTCCAGTAACTCGGCCAATGACAGCGAGGCCCCGCACACGTACTGGTCCGCCGCTCCATAGTAGATGACCAGCGCCTCCCCCTGCACGATCGCCCCGCAGGTAAAGACCACGTTGCCGAAAAAGCCCTCGACCTCGTAGGGCGCCTGCGGTTGCAGCAGCGGCTCAACGGTGCGCGCCAGCACCCGCTCCGGGCGCTCCAGATCGCACAGGACGGCCCCCAGCGAGTAGCGCTGCGCCGCGTCCGCCCCGTGGTAGATCGCCAGCCATCCGCGCTCGGTGCGCAGGGGCACCGCCCCGCCGCCGATGCGCTCCGAGTCCCAGCAATCCGGGCGGCGGCTCATGACCAGGGCGTGGTCGCCCCAGTGCCGCAGGTCGGGGGAATAGGCCGCCCACAGGTCCAGCGCGCGAATGTGATGACCCACCGGCCGGTGGTGGCAGACGTAGCGACCGTTGACCTTTTCGGGGAAGATGGTGACATCGCGGTTCTCGGGGGGGAAGATCAGCCCCCGCCGCGCGAAGCTCTCGAAGTCCGCCGTCGCGGCCAGCGCGGTGGCGATGCCATGCTCGCTGACCGCGGTGTAGCTCACCAGGTAGCGTCCCGCGAGCGCGGTGATGCGGGGGTCCTCCACGCCGTAGGCTTCGTACCAGGTCGCGGGGGCGAGGGCGGGCTGGTCGGCGACGGTGAAGTGGCGTCGGTCCGGGCTGCGGGCGAGCCGCAGGTGGGAGATCGAGGTCAGATAGGTCTGCCCGCGGTAGGTGAACAAGCGCGGATCGCCCCCGACGAGATCGGGATCGTCCTTACGCACCCGCAGCAGGCGCAGGGTCGGAGGGTCAACGCCCGCGTCCAGCATGGGGGCGACCAGCTCACCGGGCGTCTCCGGGCGCGGGCGCTCCGCCACGCGCACCAGCAGCAGCACCTCGCCGCCGCAAACGATGGCCCCCGCATTCATCGTCGAGACGACCTCCCATCCCTCGCGGGAGGGGCGCACCTGGCCCGGCGAGATCAGCGGATTCTCGGCGAAACGCTCAGCGCGCAGTATCATCGTCGCCCCCCGCGAGTCCGGCCATCCCGGCGGCCTCCACCGCCATTCGCAGCGCCTCGCGGGCGTCCTCGACGCGCAGGCGCGGGCGGTGGTCGGGCCGCTCCAACGCCGACAGTTGGTCGGCGAAGAAAGACCTGATCATGTCCCCGTAGATTGCTCCCTTGTCGTCGCTGAGCCGCCGGCGCAGGCTGACGCGGGCGGTGACGCGATACCCGTGACCGCGCCCGCGGCACAACTGCTGCGGGCCCGCATAACGTTCGATCATTTCCAGCTCGGCATCGCCGCCGAGCTCGACCAGGCGCGCCTGCTGCTCCTCGTCCACGATGCCGTTGACCTGCAGCTCGACCGGGATCCAACCTCGCACCACCAGCTCCCCGCGCTCCAGGACTATGCGGTGGTCGGCGCGATCCAGGCGCACCGGCTGATCGAACCCGTGGTACTGCTGGCCGACGACCCCACCGGGGTGGCGCACCGCGCACCCGGCCCGGTCCTCCTGGCGTCCTCCGGGCCGGCGCTCGACGTGGGCCGCCAGCACCTCGCCCTCGCCCAACCACCACCGGTAGAGGTCGAAGAAGTGCACCGCGTGCTCGATGAAGATGCCCCCGCTCTGGCGGCGATCCCAAAACCAGTGGTTCGCGGGCAGGCGCTCATCCTCCGCATAGTTCTCGAACAGGAAATGCAGCGGCGCTCCCAGCGCGCGGCTCGCGATGATCCGCCGCACTATCTCCAGCAGCGGGTTGTACCTCAGCATGTGGTTGACGACGAGCAGGCGTCCGGCCGCCGCCGCCGCCGCGATCATCTCGTCGGCCTGCCCCAGCGTCAGCGCCAGCGGCTTCTCGCAGATGACGTGCTTGCCGGCCGCCAGCGCCTGCAGCGTCAGGGGATAGTGGGTGTGGGGAGGGGTCGAAATCAGCACCAGGTCCAGATCCGACCGCGCCAGCAGCTCCTCGGGGGTGGCGCAGGCGGTGAGGTCGAATTCGCGCGCCGCCGCCGCCGCCGCCGCGGCGACGGCGTCAGCCGCCGCCACCGGGCGCGCTCGCGGCCAGCCGCGCAGGCGCTCCAGGCAGAACGAACCGAAGCGGCCGCAGCCGATAAGCCCGTACCGCCACGGGCGCGCATCACTGGCGCCCCCACCGGCGTTGATCATGGTTCCTGCGCCCCCTGCGGACTGCCGCCCTGGGCTCGACTGCGCTCGGCCATGCCGTACCGACGCTATTTCTGGCGGGCGCGCAGGTCGGCGGCGCGGGCGTCGAAGGCGGAGCCGCCGGCGTAGATGCTCACCCCGTAGGCGCGAATCGAGCCGGACAGGGCGCCGTCGCTGACGGTCACCGTGTCTCCCTCAAACAGCCGATGGAAGGACTTCCCCTCGTAGGCCTCCATGCCGCGCAGGGAGAACACGCGCGGCTCGCGTTCTTCGTTCACCACCAGCAGGTAGAGATCGCCCGCGTACTTCTTGGGCATCACCCACAGCCCGTGGTCGCCGGAGCTCCCGCATTCAACCAGCTCGGCCTGCGGGCGCCAGGCGAGGGTCGGCGCCTCCCAGACGGGTCGCAGCGCGGCGAGTTCGCCCACCGTGCGCTTGATGCTGGTCCACAGCTCGCAATCGTCCTCGATGGAGAAGGTGCCGAAATAGAGGATCCCGGTCGCGCCGTGAACCAGCGCGCAGTAGGCCATGAACCGCGTCTCGTCGTAGGTCGGCCGGCGGCCGGTTTCGCGCTGCTCCGGGTGCGCCTTCTGGCTCTCCGGCGAGTCCAGGTCATACCACCCGCAGCCCTGCAGCACCATCCACACGGGCCGGCCCTGGCCCGCCAGCTTCATGCGCTCGGTGTAGCTGCCCACCGCCGCCAACGACCGGTCGCGCAGGTCGCTGTGGCCGATCACGTCGGGGGGAACCGGGTAGATGTCGCAGCCGCAGATGTCGCAGGCGCGGTTGAACTCAGCAAGGGCGGCAACGCTGTTGCGCGGGGCGTGGTTGAACCACAGCGGGTGGTCGGCGTCCAGCCGCTTGAGCAGATAGTAACCCTGTCGAAAGCCCTCGGCCGCGACCTGGGCGAGCGCGGGCGCCTCCGCCATGCCGTAGGGCGCCGGCGGCGCTTGCTCGCCAAGCTGGGCGTACAGCTCCTGACGCGCCGGCGCCTCGCGCTCATAGTCGGCCTCGGCGTGCGCCGCATCGAACCTGGCCCAGGCGCCGTCCAGCGCCGACGAATCCTGGCCCCCGGCCTCGGCCTTGCGCTTCGCCACTGCGTCCCGCAGGTGCCGATACTCGGTCCGCTCCCGCGCCTTGACGTCATGGAAGATGTTCCACAGCGCTTCGTCCGGGCCTTCCCACACCAGCAGCGCCGGGTGCCCGCGCAGCGCGTTTACGGTCGCGGTCAATGCCTGGCTGCGCTTGTCGCCCGCCGTGGACAGATTGAGATTGCCGCCCAGGTTGACCCATCCCCACAGGTTGTGAGCCGCCAACTGGTCGAGCGCCTCCGTGGTCGGCTTGGAGTACACCAGGTTGAAGCCGGCGGCCGCGAGTTCGGCCAGCCCCTCGTCGGTTTTCGGCCGCTCGTAGCACCCCAGCACCAGCATGCGCTGACCGTTGACCATCAGCATGCCGTCAGCGTCGAGGTCGCTTCTGGTGCCCGCCCCATGCGCGGGCACCCCCAGGACCAAGAGGGCCGGTATGATGCACAAAGCGTCGATCAGGTGTAGATTCACTGCGTCCACCTCCGATGGTCAGCAAGCTGATGCGATCCGCTGACGCAGATGGCTTCCACCCTCGGGGCTTGGTATCCTTTGCCGGTGGTGGTGGCGATGCCACAGGCGGTGGTGATTCCGTGCGGTCCACCGTGCGCCAGCAGTAGCGCCCCACCGCACAGAACATCAGACCGAGATGATGCATTCCGAGCGTGGTTCACCCAACGAGTGATGTCACCCCGAGCCCTTCGGCAAGCTCAGGGCAAGTCCTCCAGACCGGCCCGTCCGAACGGTGTGGCATTGGCTCCTGGCCTGCGACTTGGGTAGGCTGAGAGCCTGCCCTAACATGCGGGTCGGTCAGGAGAACTTGTCCTAGCGAAGTCGAAGGACCCACCCCACGCAGCGGCGACCGCACCCGCTACGCCGTTATCGACCACACCGACTGACGCTGCACCCAATCCCTGCGCTGGCAGTTCACCCACACAAGTTGACACCACCGGGGCGGATACGTCTTGTCATGCGGTGGTGGATATGCTAGGATGCTCATGGAATAAGCGAGAAAGAAACCCTGCGGTGCACGTGACTTGTCATCAGAAGTTTTGAGCCAACACTCAAAAACTGGGAGCTTGAGTCCGGGCGCCGAGTGGCAGCTTCCCGCACAGCGGGGAGAATCGCGAAGCGGTCGGCGAGAGCACCCACCTGCTTAGGCGGGTTCAAAAACGGAGAGACACACGGCACATGCGGGGTTTCTTAATTGACCGGCTCCCCCGATGAGATCGGAGGAGCCGGTTGGCGTTTGGGACCTCGTGTTGAACCAGGGGGAGCACAGATGCGGAGGCGTCCATCCGAGGTTAAGTCTCTCTGCGACCCCGGCGGTCTCCGCGGTGAATGACGCTCAATACTTCGGCGGGATGTCGCGCCCGCAGAAGCGGCAGACGGTGGCCTCGTCCTTGATGATCTCCGCACAGTGGGGGCACTTGCGCAGCTTGCCCGAGGGGATGATCCACAGCAGCACCCATCCCAGCGGCAGCAGGAGGATGCCGGCGAGCGCGCTGACCAGGGGCGTGTGCCCCTTGGTGGTGCCGATCAACAGCCCGACAAAGGCGGACACGAGCAGGACGAACACGGTAAGGAAGAGTATCATCCATGGCTCCATGGCAGCGCCCCTCCGATGGTGCCCCATTGTAAGCGTCGGTCACAGGGGGTGTCAAGGCAGGGGAAAAGGAGGGGGCGACCGTTTCTCGTTGGGATGGCTGGGCGCACACCCGGGCGCGACCTCGTAAGGGCAAGGCATGCCTTGCCCCCACATCCGTGCGGTCCGGAGACTACGCGCCCAGGGTGGCCTCAACCTTTCGCGGTCACACCCGAAAAGAACAGCGTTGGGGACAGCCCCCTTTTCCGAGAACGGCCGAAGCATAGCCTGAAGGAGGTTTCTGCCTTACGGTGACAACCGGAATGCGAGAAGCTCGCAGCAGAGCGGCGCCTGATAGGCTCTGACGCAGCTTGCCAGCTGACCCCATTGACGCTCGCACAATGAAGTGATGCGGGAATTGGCGCTCCCGCCCGTGCGAGCGTCTTCCGGCCGCATGTCGCGGTTACTTGGTTTGGCGAAACATAATAGCGCAGGAGAGACGCGGGTGAGTGCAATAAGCGAGATGACAGCCGATGTCGTGGTTGTTGGAGCGGGCGCGTCAGGAATCCCTGCCGCGCTGGGCGCGGCTCGCGCCGGAGCGACGGTGCTGCTGCTTGAGGAACATCCCGTAATCGGCGGCGCGGCCGTTGATATGTATGTGTCCATGCTCTGTGGCGGGCCGATCACGGGCGTTCTCGCGCAAGCCCATGCCATGCTGCGGGAGCGCTACAGCATTCTGCCAGGTGTCGTCGCCGGCGAGTGGTTTCTGCCCGAGAGCCACCAACGGGTCTGGCGGGAGTTGATCGCCCGGGAGCCTCGCCTCACGGTTCTCGTTGGCGCCCGCGTCATTGGCTGCGAGGTGGCTGAGGCCGACGGGCGACTCGTTATCATCGGCGTGGCTGTTGAGGGCGCACATGGTTGCCGACTTGACCTCCGTGGCCGGGTCTTCATAGATGCGACCGGGACCGGCGCGCTCGCACTGGCGGCTGGCTGCACCGCCATGTACGGACGCGATTCGAAGGAGGACTTCAGCGAGCCCCACGCCGTTGCCGAGGCGGACGAGGTGGTGCAAGCGTGCACGTGGATGTACGTCAGCCAGCATCTCGGCGCGCCGAAGCCGTTCGACATGAGCAAGCTGGAGGCTTCGCGTTTGGTGCTGGTGTTGGGCTCCAACCAGTCGTTCCCCGGGAATCCGGAAGCGGCAATGAGGGCAAACCCCGGCATCTACCTGCACTGGGGATGCAGAACCGACTGCAAGGATACGCGCGACCCAATCGAGCTTGGAGCAACCCAGACGGAGGCGCTTCAAGAGATGGATCGCGATCACGCGCTGCTGCGTGAGAACGGGTTCGCGATCCACCTGGCGCCGCGGATCGGTGTCCGGGAATCGAATCGCATCCTTGGGGAGCACGTCGTGACTGAAAACGACCTCCGGTCCGGTAAGCTTCCCGACGACACGATTGCCATAGGTGACTACCCGCTCGACATCTGGAGCGATGACTATCCCGGGTTGGACGAGGGCCGTCTCCCCGGCTACGGCATACCATACCGCGCGCTAGTGCCCAAGGGTGTGGATGGCCTTCTGCTCGCCGGGAAGTGCATCAGCGGGTCGCACCTTGCGATGAGCGCTTATCGTGTCCAGCCCATTGTGGCCAGCATCGGCCAGGCGGCCGGCGTGGCAGCCGCCTGGTGTGTTCGGGAGAAGTGGCAGCCGCGGCAGGCGGATCCGGCGGCGATTCGGCCCGTCCTGCGCGGTCAGGGTCAGAATCTCCAACTCTCCTTTGACTGAGCCATCGAATCTCCGCCGACAAAGCGCCGCCGAACCGACAAGCTTCGCTTCTCTGTCACCTTACTACCCGCATCGCGGAGCTCCGTAAGTAGGTAACTCTCAGGGGCGAACGCGTTTGACACCGACCGCATGATTTGCTATACTCGCGACCGTGGTTGGCCGGAGCGACTGGTGGCGGATGGAGCGGATTTCCGGCACCCAGAGGTAAGGGCACAATCGACAGGCGAGAGCTTCGGGTGAACCAGGCGATCCGCGTTCCGCAGGTGCGGGTGGTGGACGAGAACGGGGCGCAGTTGGGGGTCGTCTCCACGCGCGAGGCGCTGCAGACAGCGGCGGACAAGGGATTGGACCTGATCGAGGTGGCGCCGGCCGCGGACCCACCGGTCTGCCGCATCATGGACTTTGGGAAGTTCAAGTACGCCCGGAGCAAGCGCGACCGCGAGTCCCGCAAGAAACAAAAGATGGTGGAAGTGCGGGCAATCCGGTTACGCCCGCGCATCGAGGAGCATGACTTCAACGTCAAGCTCAAGCTCCTGCGGCGACTGCTGACCGATGGCGACAAGGTCAAGCTCGACCTGCGGTTTCGCAGTCGCGAGTTCACCCATCCGGAGTTCGGGCATCGCGTCCTCAACCGGCTCGCGGAGGCGGTTGGCGATCTCGGCCAGGTCGAGAAGTCGGCGGGAATGGAGGGGCGCATGATGACCATGGTCATTGCCCCCAAAATGGAGAAGGTGGAGAAGCCCGCCGCCGGGACCGTCGCAAAGGCCGACCAAGCAGTACGCACCGAAGCGCCCTGACGACCGGGCGCACCCGCAGTATCATCTGCCGCGGTCGCCGCTTGCGACGGCCGCGGTCGCTGTCTGGGGCGGCGCCAAGGTTGGTGGAGGTAGATTGATGCCCAAGATGCGCACTCACAAGTCCGCCGCGAAGCGCTTTCGGGTCACCGCCGGCGGCAAGATTATCGGGCGCCATACGCACCGGAGCCACCTGCTGACGCGCAAGAGCGCCGCGCGCAAGCGTCGGCTGGGGCGCCCGCTGGAGTTCGTCGGCGGTGACGCCAAGCGCATTGAGCGCATGCTGCCCTACCACGCCAAGTAGGCGCACGCACCCCGCACCGGCGCCTCCCTCACCAGGAGCGTGATTGAGCGATCGCCGCACCCCGGCCCTGCCCCTTCCCGCTGCGGGAGAGGCCGGCGCCCAGGGTGATGAAACTGCGAGACGAGGAGCAGACGGGAGACCACCATGCCTCGAGCGCGAAAACAAGTCGCCGCCCATCGGCGCCATAATAAGATCCGCCAGCAAGCCAAGGGCTACTGGGGGGCGCGCCATCGCTGGATCCGCCCCGCCAAGGAAACCACGATGCGCGCGCTGGCCTACGCCTATCGCGACCGCCGGCAGCGCAAACGCGACTTCCGGCGCCTATGGATCGCCCGCATCAACGCCGCCGCGCGCAGCCATGGCCTGACCTACAGCCGCTTCGCCGAGGGGCTGCGCAAGGCGGGGGTCGGGATCGATCGCAAGACGCTCGCCGACCTTGCGGTGCGGGACGACACGGCGTTCGCCGAGCTGGCCAAGCTCGCCCGCGCGCACGCGACTGCGCCCGCCTCCTGAGCCGCTACCGCCGCCCCCGCCGCCATCGGCCCAAACAAGCAGCACAGCCACCGCTGGTGGCTGTGCTCGTCGTTCGCGTTCACGCCGCAACCGCGACCTGGGCCTCAGCCGACCCACCTGTGACGCGACGCCGCGCCCGGCGTTCCCGCCTCAAGTCAACTCCCATCTGCGGGCGGTCGGCCGGTGCGACCTAGCTTTCTTTCTCTTTGGTGCTGCTGGCACCGGGCGCTACCGGCGGCGGAGGCGGAGTGGCTTCGGCCTCGGCAGCCAGCCGCTGCTCCTCCTGCGCGCTGCGGATCTCGCTAATGCCGAAAGCGAGCATGCCCAGGCCGATCAGCACCAGGGTCAGGGCGATGGCGGTGCCGATCACGTACTTGGCCTCGTCCCACCAGGTGACGATGAGCACGATGCCGAGCACGAGGAAGATGATGCCCAACAGGATAATGAGCGCCTTTCCCATGACTAGCTGCCCTCCCTTGACTTGGTCAACTCTACGCCGCACAAACACATTTCTGCCCACCGGCCGGGATTCCTCTTGCCATGGGCGCCCAACCGCGGGTGCAGGATGGCGCATGGCGGGTACCGAATGCTCGGGCACCGCGCGCTGCGTGACCCGGGGATCATGCACCGTCGCGAACACCGCAGCCCCCAGTCCCCGGCCTCGGGTATGACCGAGTTTCGCCCCTGAGCCCCGACTGGATCGAGGCCGGCGGCTAGGTCGCATTACGACCGCCGTGGCGGTGGCTAGTGCTCCGTCAACCATGTTTCGAGGGATTCCTTGGGCGCGCGATGTCAATCGCGCGAAGCCGCCCGTAGGGGCAAGGCATGCCTTGCCCCTACCTGTGTCGCGCCCGGTGCGACCCCGAAGAACACCCATCAATTCA